>CAIXCY010000040.1 GCA_903918045.1 uncultured Bacteroidia bacterium | reverse complement strand
GCCACTTCCAACCCCCTTCTCCTTATTATCTAAATAATTGTCATTCTGAGCGAAACGAAGTGAAGCGAAGAATCTTTTAGACTGAATACTATTTACCCGGACAATGGTGATTTTTTTACAGATGTGATCCGTCAGTTTTGAGGGCTCCATACTTATTCAAATATTTTATCACGATTAACTCTTTTCAATCTAAGACAGTCCAGCATCTTTCTGAAGTCAACTTACACTTTGCCAGTAGCCAGCCGCCAGTAGCTAGTCCTCCAGGTTCGCCTTTTTATTAATCAGGTAGTGATTACGGTCGGTGGAACTGCGTGAAATTAGTTCACCCAGGAATCCGGCAAGGAAAAGCTGTGTTCCCAAAATCATTAATGTAAGGGCAAGGTAAAAATAGGGATCCTGCGTAATCCGTCCGATTAAAATTCCATGCGAAAGATTGACCAGTTTATAAATTCCGATCCATGCAACAGCAAGGAATCCTAAAAGAAACATTACCGATCCCAGTGTTCCAAAGAGATGCATGGGGCGTTTCCCAAAACGTGAGATAAATGAGATCGACATCAGGTCGAGGTATCCGAAGATAAAGCGGCTGAAACCAAATTTTGTGATACCATATTTCCGTGCCTGATGCTGAACAATACACTCCCCGATATTTGAGAAACCAGCCTGTTTAGCCATATAAGGGATATAACGGTGCATCTCACCGTATACTTCAATACTTTTCACAACTTCGAGTTTATAGGCTTTTAACCCGCAGTTAAAGTCGTGTAGTTTAATTCCTGTTACATAGCTTGCCGTTGAATTGTAGATCTTACTGGGTAATGTTTTAGAAATGGGATCGTACCGTTTTTTCTTCCAACCGGAAACCAGATCAAAACCCTGCTCCTTAATCATCGCATAAAGTTTCGGTATTTCATCGGGACTATCCTGAAGATCTGCATCCATAGTGATTACAACATCGCCCTGTGCCTCTTCGAAACCGGTGTGAAGTGCCGCTGATTTGCCATAATTTCTGCGGAACCGCACACCCTTTACATGCTTGTCAGTCAAAGATGTCGTTTCGATCCAGTTCCATGAGCTATCGGTACTTCCATCGTCTACAAGGATTATTTCATAGGAATACCCCTTGGCCTCCATAACTTTGGATATCCATTGGTGCAAATCAGGCAATGATTCAACTTCATTATAGAGGGGGATTATAACTGATATATCCATCTGGCATTTTTTATGTCGGTAAAACAATCTAATTTACAACAATTTAGATTGTTTTGTGTATAATGAAAAAATAATTGAAATCGTATAATTGGAAAAACACCAATTACAGAACGTCATTAAATTATTCAACCCCATGAAATGGATTGGTTGATTGCTTTCTAAAGAAGATTGCCAGAACCAGTGAAAATAAGAAACCGTAGAAGACGATCGAGAAGATCTGTGCAAAGGAATAAAATACGGGGCTCATGAACTTTCGGTACATAGGCATTATTGTATCAATTTGACTCTCTGTAATGCCACTGCGGGTAAACTCTTCTTCGAGAAAAGACAAAAATTTCTCCGTAAGGGTTTTATCAATAAGGGTGAAAAGTACGAAGGTGAAAAATGCATAGATTAGTGAGGCAAAGAGGGCCTGTAACGTTCCAAGTCCAAGAGCCTTGCCATAGGTAACTCCCAGCTCCTGATGGTCTTCGCGAAAACTCTTCATTCCCCAAATAATACCGCCAATAATAATTCCATAGACGATATACGCGGTTGCATGGGAGAAGGGGGATCCCATCACATAAAATACAACAGTGTTCAAGATTAGGGCTAAGCCCATATAAAGACCATAGTTCATGGCCAACGGAGTAACTGAATTGCTTTGATTTTCCATTAATTCTTAAGATTTGATGCAAACATAGGACAAATATAGCTTATTTACATCAAATGCTAAGACGAAAATCTGGTGGGTCGAAATAGTTTCATTTTTTAGAATGCTGATCATGAATTGGTTAATCTTTATTCTTTAAAAAATGGTCTTTAAATACTTATTTTATTTGGAGCGAATGGTTTTTTTCATACTTTTGCGCCGGGTAAGTCATACACGATCAGCTCCTGTTGAACCCCCCCAGGGCCGGAAGGCAGCAAGGGTAAATGGTCGTAGCGGTGCGATGTATGTAGCTTACCCACTTGCCGAATTAGCTCAGTTGGCCAGAGCACGTGATTTGTAATCTCGGGGTCGTCAGTTCGAATCTGACATTCGGCTCATTAAGTTCTTAGCGTTATCAGGGAAACTCCAAAGTTGGATGTTTTGTCCCGGAAAAATTTTCAATGGAATATCCGGGGAGATACCAAAGCGGCCAACTGGGGCAGACTGTAAATCTGCTGGCGTACGCCTTCGTAGGTTCGAATCCTGCTCTCCCCACATTTTCCACTCCAAAGAAACAAAAAATATAAAAGCGGGAGTAGCTCAGTTGATAGAGCATTAGCCTTCCAAGCTGAGGGTCGCGAGTTTGAGTCTCGTCTCCCGCTCTAAGACAAGTCCGGGTTCGACTTTAAGTCAGGCTCGGACTTTTTTTATGCGCAACTCCAAGTCGCAACCGGAGATAGTCGACCAGTTGAAACGCTTTGCATTCACCGGTTTCAATCCACCCACCCACGCGGGGTGCGACAAAGTACAGGAAATGACACAGATCGAATTTGTAGTTTCAATCCACGCACCCACGCGGGGTGCGACAATGAACGGAGACGGACAAATCCTGCCCGTAATGAATTGTACAATAATGGATTCATAAATGAGATTCCTCATTCCGCTGCGCTTGATCGGAATGACAATTAACAGTTTTAAGAGAGTGGAATGGGTCAGAATGCTGTAGGTCAGAGTTGTCACCCAATAATTTGGGCACAATGTGAGAATGACAACCATTTATAAACCATAAATTTCGGAAGATTGCTTCGGCACTCCAAGGATTAATTATTTAGATTTTGGGAGTTTTGGAGAGTGCCTCGCAATGACATTTTCGTCATTTTAAGGGTAAAGGATAGGGGGGAGCAGGCGGCTGT
>CAIXCY010000039.1 GCA_903918045.1 uncultured Bacteroidia bacterium | reverse complement strand
TTGCGAGGATTTGATCGCTGACGGTCTGTGTTTGTGATTCGTCTACCCGGGGTTGCGCAATGCCACAGAGCCTGACTGAATCTTTGGATTAATGCTCGGAATTGCTTACCCCGGGTTATTCACCTTGAATCCCTTCGGGATTCTTCGACCCATCGCCTTTTTCGCCTCACCTTGTGCCCTCGTGCTATCGTGCAGCGGTGTAGCCGTGTAGCCGTTCCGTCCGATTGTAGGGCAGCACTCGCGCGAGGTGTTGATCGCGGACGGTCTGCACTTGAGATTCGCTTCCCAGGGGTTATTCACCTTGAATCCCTTCGGGATTTTCTGTTTTGTGAAAATATATTCCCTGTCAACATTTATTTTTTGTCACCCCCGACGGGGTGTTCCGTGAATAACGCCGGGTGCAACCCGGTGTTTGGAAATGAATTCCGGATGGGGGCGGCGCGGTAGGATGTTAATTGAAAAACCTGCCTTATTTCGCCGCATGAGCAAAAGTTGAAAAGAGCCTGTATGATCAATAGGTTTTTTGAATTGATATCGAAAGCCCGATTTAGCGCTTTTATGAAGTGATGTGCAGTTCCGTCCGAAATTTGCGGGCAGCTTTTGTGCAATTTCGATCGCGGACGGTCTCCGCCGATGTTTCGTCGACCCGGGGTTGCGCAATGCCGGGTAGTATATTCCGATATTTGAATTAATATCCAGGCATTGCTTACCCCGGGTTATTCACCTTGAATCCCTTCGGGATTATACAGCATCTACCAAGGCACGACTGTAAGATGTCTTTGCATGAGTGTCAGATGTCATTGCGCGACTAAAAACTGCCATTGCGACAGTGCAAATATCCTTCCGGCCATCGACATTATCCTTCTGGTCATTGACAATGACCTTTGCATGAGTGAAAACTGCCATTGCGGCATTGTAAATATCCTTCCGGCCATTGTCAGAGTCCTTCGCACGAATGTAAGAGGTCTTCCGGCTATTGCAAACTGCCTTTGCAGCAGTTTTTTAAAACCTTATTGTTTCTTTTTAAACCTAAGTAGCCATACCATAAACCCGCTGATCAAAACCATGAGCACACATAATCCCGCAATGGGTATATACAACAGGTAAAGCATCCCCAAAAAAGGTTCCAAAACCCGGCCGGTGTGGATCTCGAGGGCAAAGTTCCAGAGTGATATCGGAGATTTTGATTTGACGGCGTCAGGCATCTCCCAGGTTTCTTCACTCTGTTTTTCCGAAATTCCATGATTATAATCGAATATCCACTCCCGATTTTGGATATCCCTGATATATCCTGCTACCATATGGACTGAAACCGGTCTGGACATTCCAACAGGGGCTTCATAACCATTGCCGGTAAAAAAATCAGATGATTCTCCGGTGACCGAATCCCAGAGGAATAATCCGGAAAAGGATCCAACGAGGTATTTTGAAGCATCAGCCGGCTCAAACACGTTACAACCCATCAAACTTACAGGTGGCTGCGAATAGCAGCGAATTAGTGAGTTAGTGAGTTTTTCATCAGCTCTGTAAAAACCATCTGTAGTAGAGAAGATATAGCTGCCCGATTGTTGATTCCAGGCCCCTTTCCGAAGTTTGTCATGCCAGGGATTATCCGTATCGAGATGCGATCCGGGGATGATCCCCACCTTTTTGTTGATAATCGGGATCAAAAGCGGCGGACGTAAAAAGATTCCTGCCGTTGTATTGATAATCAGAAAAAGGGCAAACACATATCCTACAAGATTATGCCATTTTAGATTTAGTTTAAAAGTTGCGGGAAGTTTCCCCGAGGATCCAATAATCCTTTTTCTGCGCTTTATCAGATTTGGCAGGAAAAAATGGAGCAATCCTGTGACAGATAGAAGGATCGTCACAATGCCAAGGATGTCAACAAGCAGTTTTCCGATTGTCCCAAAAAGTTCCCCGCTGTGGAGTTCCCAAAGGGTATTAAACATCCCGACACTTTTGGTATAACCTTCTGGCGGTGGGAGGGTGGTGGTTTTAAAATGGTTTAAATCGGTGGTCTTATACAAATAGTCTCTGCTAAGAATCACCAGGGTATCCTGTTTTACGAATAAATCGACAAGCCGCTGTTCGGGAATTGCCATGGGAACAGCTTCCCATGACCCGGATGCAGCCCCCCTTTTGAATAAGCCAAACTGGGTTGCAGCAATGAGCTGCTCCTGATAGCGAACCACCTGGTTTATTTTCCGGTTATCGATTCCCGCAGGAAAGCCCTGATTATATTCAAGATATCCTCCGGATGTTTTAATCCATGTGCCAATATTTCCAAAGAAAACGAGGGAATCACGGTTCAGAATCAAACCACCACGTACAGCAGCCTGGTTCCAGTTCTTATATTCATAGGAACCTGGAAGCCATTTTCGGGAGAGTTCAACTCCCGAAAGGAGGATGCGGTGATTCATAATAATCCCTGATATCGTAAAGTGAATCGCAAATAACGTGATGATAACCCCCGGCCATTTGTGGAGCTTTTTGAATGTTTTGAAAAGTTTTTTGCGATCCATTTGAAATTATAACAATTTTATGTGGAATAATGATAGAAAAAGCAGCTGGCTTCTGGCAACTTGCCACTGGCTTGATTTTGCCAGCCGCTAGTTGCAAGTTGCCAGCCGCTTTGCATTAATCACTAATCATTCACCATTATCCATTCTTTCATTTCTTTATTTTTCATTCTTTTCGTGGCTCCACCCACCCTTGAGTCCAAAGATAAACCATACCAGCGCCAATGTTCCGGCAGCAAAAATGGTATCACCAAAAACACGCATCCATTTCAAGGTTTGCATGAATGGTTGTTGCATAAATTCTGCCGAGCGGGCATACCACAATCCATCTTTTACACTGGCGAGGGTCTGTAAAAGTCCGATAGGAAAGACGCTGAAAAGTACCATCGTAGCCAAACCAACATTGATTGACCAGAATGCGAATTTAATCCATTTATCTTTCCAGATTACCTCCTTGTCCATGTCGCGCAAAACAAACAACATCAAACCGATTCCGAGCATTCCATAAACTCCGAACAATGCGGTATGACCATGTACTGCAGTGGTATTTAAACCTTGCATGTAATAAAGTGCTATCGGTGGATTGATCAAAAATCCAAAGATACCGGCTCCCACTAAATTCCAAAAGGCAACAGCAATAAAGCAATAGATCGGCCATTTATACGCCTTGCTCCAGGCTGCCATTTTGCTGATTTTTAAATTGTCATAGGCCTCAAAACCCATTAGCACGAGTGGTACCACTTCCAGTGCGCTGAAGGTGGCCCCTAAAGCCATTATCGCTGTAGGTGTGCCGGTAAAGTAGAGGTGATGGAATGTGCCCAAAATGCCTCCTGCAAGAAATACAACCGTAGAAAAAAGTACTGCGGTAGTTGCTGTCGCCGCTTTAACAATGTTCAAACGGACAAAAAGGAACGCGGTAATCACGGCAGCAAAGACTTCGAAGAATCCTTCAACCCAAAGGTGAACGACCCACCAGCGCCAGTATTCTGCAACAGCCAGGTTGGTATGGCGTCCCCACATCAGTCCGGCTCCGTAAAATCCTGCTATGGCAACCGAAGAGATCAGGAACATGGCAAGAAGATTCCTGCTTTCAGATTTTTGTTTCAGGGCAGGCCAGATTGCACGACCCATCAATACCAGCCAGATAACCAGGCCGACAAGCAGGAAGATCTGCCAGAAACGTCCAAGGTCAACATATTCATAACCCTGGTGACCAAACCAGAAATTCTGAATTAATCCAAGCTTCTGCATTACACCCATCCACTGACCAGCCAATGATCCGGCAACAATAACGAGTAGCGCTGAGAATAAAAAGTTAACTCCTAAACGCTGAAAACGGGGTTCCACACCCGAGATCGCCGGCGCATAATATAATCCTGTTGCAAGCCAGGAGGTAGCGATCCAGAAGATTGCTATCTGTACATGCCAGGTGCGTGAAATGGAGTAGGGGAGCCAGTCGCCCAGTGGAATACCGTAAAATGCATGACCTTCAACACCGTAGTGGGCGGTAATCACCCCCATAATAACCTGAACCAGGAGCAGGATCGAAACAATCCAAAAATATTTTAACGTTGCTTTTTGAGATGGTGAGTGTGTTGCCTTCAACTGAGGATTTACTTTTGGAAATTCCTCCTCTTTTTCATCGCGCTTCCTGGCGTAATACCACACCATCAAGCCAATCCCTGCTAAAAGCATCATTACACTGAAACCTGTCCAAAGTAGTAATTCACCGGTAGGGCGATTCCCGACCAACTCATCTGCCGGCCAGTTATTGGTATAGGAGATCTCCTGCCCGGGACGTTGGGTGACACATGCCCATGAAATCCAGAAGAAAAAGGCGTTCAGTTGACGAACACGTTCAGGATCTTTAAGAGAATTCGCGGGTAACGCATAGGCATTTCGAAGGCTCGCCATTGCCGGATTATTCGTGAAAAGACCACTGTAGAATACCGTATTACTTGCGATAGCTTCAGCCCTTAAATATGAAACTGTCAGTGTTTTTGTCGCATCCTCATATGTATTCTGTCGGATATCCTCCTGTAACCTGACCTTTAAGGCTGCCTGACGCTGATGGCTAACCTTATTATAAGGAAGGCTGTCTGCTTTTAATGCTAATTTATCAAGCATAAAAACTGCCTCTTTATGAAGCCAGTCGGCACTCCAGTCGGGAGCCTGATAGGCACCATGTCCCCAAACCGTTCCGATTTCCTGTCCTCCAACAGACTGCCATACATTCTGGCCATCCAGGATGTCCTCTCCGGTAAAAAGTATTTTCCCATCTGTGGTCATCACCTTGTCCGGAATGGGAGGTGCCTGGCGATAAATCTCCCGACCATAATAAATAAGGACTGCAAACGAGATTGTCATCACCAGGATAAAGCTAATCCATAGTTTCTTCGTGTTCATCGGTTTTTATTTAAAATTGAAATTAAATTGATAATAAGATTGAATTTTAATTGTAAATCTGTTCCAGCAAGGTGATTCTTTTGATAAAGTCACTCTTTTTTTGACTTGATTTCTCTTGATTTTCAAGTTGTTCGAATTGTTCAAACAACAATTGCTGATCGGAATCCGAAAATGCATTATCGGCCATTCTGAAAAGCATGTTATTTTCTTTATAGATATGATTTTGAAGTAGTTCACTATATCCATGGACATTGGCGTAAACCATATTCAGAGCAGAGAGGTCTCCATCTTTGAGAAGCAGAATATTATCAGAAATCCCTTTTACATATTCCCTGCCTGCAGTGTGCTCCTGAAGCATCACAGCTACAGGTCCCTGGGTTGCTGAAAATCCCCGTTCGGACATAAGTGGGAAAAGTAAATTTTCTTCCTTTGCATGGTGCAGCCCATCAGCATAATTTCTGATTAAATCGACTGCTTCTTCTAAATCGGAAATATTTGGATCAGCGTATTTTGTCATCTTTTCCAACACATCAATGAGCCTCAGGATATAGCCGTGGTCATCTTCAAGATTTTTAGTAGCTTGATTCATAATTAATTGTTTAATCTTAAGGCTGCAGGATACAATATATTGTTTTCGAGATGGACATGAATGTGCAAATCATCTTCAAACTGTTCAAGTAATTTAAAGGCAACCTGATAAGTTCCGCAACTATCCTCAGGAAGTTGGTAATGATTAGTTATTTGATTGATCCTGTCCATTGCACCCCCTGCGAAATCATGCTCTCCAACCATTCTGCCAATTTCCGAAACGATAACTGTTTTTGATGCAGAATCATTATTTGCAATGGCATGTTTGATTGCCGGAAATAAGACCTCCTCCTCCTTATGCAGATGGTGGAGCAGTTCTTCATTAATTTGTGAAAAAAGTGAAGCAACCTCCAGAAGTTCAGGATGATGTGCGCCATGAACCTGTGCGATTTTTTGAGTATAAATAACTAAATCAGGCAAAGTTTTCAGAACATATTGATGATGGGTATTGACAATAAAGTCGCAAAGAAAACCCGGGCTCCATGACCTGTAGTCCTGTGCAGGATTAGGTGGAGTCTTACCTATTCCTTTTAATTCCTCCTCGACTTTCTGCTGATCAATTCCAAGTTCCTGACACGTGTCAGCCAAAGATTTTTTGCCACCGCAACAAAAATCAATGCGGTTATTCTTGAATACAGCGGCAGTACGAAAGTCGTTTGCGACGATTTCGCCTATTGATACGGGCTGAAGATTTGTTGTTTCCATTTTTTACATTTTTATTACGGTGCAATATTAGACAATTTTATTAAAAGACCAAAAGGTCTTTTAATATTTTATTGATATTTTTTTATATTTTTGAACTGATTTTAAATAAAAAGTGTAAAAGCAATGTTTAACAAGGAGACAGAATATGCGTTAAGGGGACTGGTATACGTTCATTTACAGCAAATAAAGGGGCTAAAGCCGGGAATCCTTGAGATTGCCAAAGAAATTGATGCGCCCGTTTTTTATACAGGTAAAATTTTGCAACGGCTTGTGAAAATGGGATTTTTACAGTCAACAAAAGGAAAGGGGGGAGGATTTTACTTTGATCTCACTAAAGCTGATCTTCCGCTTAAATCGGTTATCCAGGCTATTGAAGGGGAGAAGGCTTACTCAGGTTGTGGATTCGGATTAAAATCATGCAGCGATGATCAGCATTGTTCTCTGCATGAGCAATATGCACCAATTCGTGAATCGATCAATAAGCTTGTTTCACAAAATACGGTACAAAGTTTAGCCAGGGACTTTAATGGAGGGGATACTATTTTGTTACGACGGGTAACAAGCCAGTGATATAAACAGGTCAACTAAATCGATACATTTATATCCAGACAGGCTCTGAATATCTGAATTCCTTCAATTAATAAATCAAGATATTGAAGATTTATTAATTAGTGATGCAGATGTTAGTTAAAATATTACATTTATCATCTTTTGTTATAAGCATAAATTCGCTAACTATTCTGTGAGATTAATGGCCTAACCTTTGCCTTATTCTAAATCTGTTGTGAGTTTTCTGCCAAACTAAACAAGCAATAAGCTATGAAAAGATTAATGCTCTTAGCGTTTTTATTGGTCTCGGTAAATTATTTGTTTGCTCAAAAGCAAGGTCCTGATGTCATTGATTCTCTCAAAATCAGATTAAAAGGGGCCATCCAAGATACAGGCAAGGTGAGGTTAATGGGAAAGTTAGCATTCCAATATTACAGATTTGATACTGACTCAGGAATATATTATGCCAGGCAAGCAATTTCTCTTGCAGAAAAATTAAAATGGGGAACAGGTTTAGCCTTTTCATGGAATTATCTGGGAACCAACTATGCGGTTAAGGGCAATTTTGTAAAAGCTCTTGAATGTTTTAATACTTCTCTCTCCAACTATACAGCGATTGCTGATCAGCAGGGTATCGCTTTTTTATCGAATAATCTGGGTAATTTCTACCGGATCCAAAAAAATTACAGTAAGGCTAAAGAGTTCATTGAACGTGCAATACTTATCAATGAGGGTCTGAGAAACAAAGCTGAATTGGCTAAGGACTATAATAACCTGGGTTGCGTATTTCAAGATATGAAAGAGTTCGGAAAGTCAGACAGTTGCTACCGAAAAGGACTAATCATCGCAGAACAGGTCAACAACCAGGATATGATGGCTCAGTTACTAATCAATGTGGCAGAGAATAAACTTGCAATCAAGGACTTCTGCGGGGCCCTTGAATCAGGTATAAAAGCGGTTAAAATCAGCGAGAAATTAAATATTCAATACGATGGGGCAGTCTATAATGGCTATGTAGGGGAGATTTATTTGAAACTATCGGGCGAAGAGAAACTTCCTGTTCAAAATTGCCCTTATTATTCCAATAAGAGACAGTCGAACCTTCTAAGTGCGAAGAACTATATCAGTAAATCAATTGAATTATTGGATAGGGTGAATGATCGTTCCCTACTCTCAGAAAACGCACTTCTGCTTTCGACAATTTATGAGAAATTAGGTGATCAGGTAAATGCTTTGAAATTTTATAAATTATTTGTCGTCAATAAAGATTCTGTCTCTTCTACTGAGCTAAATATAAAATTGGCAAATCTTGAAAAAACAAAGGAGGTTGAACTAAAGGACAATAAAATCAAAATTCAGACGCTGGAAATTGCCCATCAACGTTCTCAAATGAAGTATCAGATCATTTTGTTTTTGTTGATTTTGCTAGTTATATCATTTATTTTGTACTCTTATTACAAGACCAAAGTAGCCCTAAGTTTAACTGCAAGCGAAGAGAAATATCGAACGATCTTCGAAAATTTACAGGATATTTTTTACCGGATAGACCTGAATGGCATTATCCTGGATATTAGTCCATCTATTGAACGTTTTTCCGATTATACCAGGGAAGAAATTATTGGACGGCAGGTATTCGATTTTTACTCAAATACAGAAGAGCGGAAACTATTTGTTGACGCTATTCTGAAAAATGGAGAGTTAAGGGATTGGGAATTAAAGTTTAAAACCAAATCGGATGAGAAATTTGTTTCAATTAATGCCCGGTTAATTTGTGATTCAGAAGGTAAACCCAACCATATTAATGGTGCAATGAGGGATATTACCGAGCGAAAACGGGCGGAGGATGAACTTCAGCAGAGCCGGGAAAAATATCACAAGGATCTGGTATTTCTCAATACAATATTTGAAAGTCCTGTCGATATCATCATGTTTGCACTGGACAGAAATTATTGCTACACCGCATTTACCCAATTTCATAAAAAGACAATTAAAATGATTTGGGGCGTAGATATTCAAATCGGGATGAATATGATTGAACTTATTTCGAACGATGAAGATAGAAATAAGGCAAAATTTAATTTCGACAGGGCCTTAGCGGGTGAACATTTCATTGAAACAGAAGAATACGGAGATAGTACCTTACAACGAACTTTTTATGAAGATTATTACAGTTCTGTTAAGAGTTCTGATGGAGATATTGTTGGGGTAGCTGTTTTTGTGATTGATGTCACTCACCGGAAGAGGGCAGAGAAACAGCTTGAACTTTTAAACAGGGCAATTGAACAAAGTCCTGTAACTGTGATTATCACCGATAAACTTGGCAATATTGAATACGTAAATCCTAATTTCACTGAAACCTCCGGCTATTCCTTCACAGAAATACTCGGTCAGAACCCCCGACTTTTGCAATCGGGAGAACAATCTGATGAATTTTATACAAATCTTTGGGAAACGATTCTTTCAGGGAAAAATTGGATTGGCGAAATAAAGAATAAAAAGAAAGATGGAGTATTTTATGATGAAAGTGTTGTAATATCTCCTATTAACAGCATGGATAGAGGCATTTCTCATTTTGTGGCAGTGAAGACAGACATAACCCAAAGGAAAACATTGATGTTGGATCTGATAAAAGCAAAGGAACAATCTGAAGAGAGCGACAAACTTAAAACTGCTTTCTTAAACAACATCTCGCATGAAATTCGTACGCCATTCAATGGAATTCTTGGATTTTTATCAATGCTTCAATATGAAAATTTGTCAGTGAATGAAAGAAACGAGTACCATGGGTTCATCAATAAAAGTGCAAAAAGGCTTATGAATACAATTAATGAAATTGTTGAAATAGCTCAAATCCAGACCGGGCAGACCAAGCTTGCATTATCAGAAACTAAGGTTAGTGTTTTAATTAGTGAATTAACAGATATTTTTAAAAATGACGTTGAAAATCAAGGGCTTACTTTTTCAATATCAAATGAACTTTCCGAAATGGAAGATTCTTTAATATCCGATTATTCAAAGCTAAGGAGTATCCTATCCAAAATTATTGATAATGCACTAAAATTTACAATAACTGGTTCGATAACGATTTATATTCGAATAAAGGGTGATTATTTACAATTTATTATTAGTGATACAGGTATTGGGATCGCAGAAAATAAACAATTAACGATATTTGATCGGTTTATTCAAGCTGATATTTCAAGTACCAGAAAGTTTGATGGTCCAGGATTGGGTCTCTCAATTTCAAAAGCTTACGCAGAGATGCTTGGCGGCAATATTGAAGTTGAAAGTGAAGAGGGGAGGGGTTCCAGCTTCTGCGTCTCTTTTCCATATTCCACGATTCATCCAAAAGCTAAAGTAATAAAAGGAGGTACTCCGTTAACTGAAGGGATTAGAGGCTGGAATAAAGGTTTGAAAATACTCATCGCAGAGGATGATGAGCAGTCGGCACTGCTTATCCAATATATGATTAAAATTTATGGGAATAATGTTCTAAAAGCAGCAAATGGAATTGAAGCTGTTACAATTTGTCGGCAAAATCCTGATTTAGACCTTGTGCTCATGGACATAAAAATGCCGCTACTAGATGGTTATGAGGCTACAAAACAAATAAGGAAATTTAACCCTGAGATTGTTATAATTGCTCAGACAGCCTTTGCTCTTTCAGGGGATATGGAAAAAGCCATCGAAGCCGGCTGTAATGATTATATTGCCAAGCCTATAAATAAAAGTCAGCTGATAGTAGTGCTAAATAAATATTTCCAAGTATAGAAACAGGAACTATGAATGATTTTGTCAATAATATTTTTTTCAATAATTCTCCGGATGCAAGCCTGATTATCAGGGAAGGATTGGTTTGTGATATTAACCTCGCGGCGGAGAGAATGTTTGGTGGAGAACGTAATCTGCTTATTGGCAAACCTTTTAAAATGTTGTTTTCTGACTTTCAGGCCGATGGACGAAGGTCTGATCATTTTATTGCCGAAATAGTTAAAAATGGATCTTCAGGACAGGCTATCTCTTTTGAGTGTCTTAATCGGAGGTTTGATGGTTCCGATTTTCATACTGAGGTTTCGATTGCACAGGTTGATCTTGTAGGGGAAATTGTGCTGTTCGTATGCTTGCGCGAATATTCTGCATCCAATCGAAAGGCGACTATTTATGAATCTGATAATGTAGCTCTTGCGTTGCAGGAGAGCCGGGAAAGGTTTAGGGAGATGGCCGATTTTTTGCCTCAGGTGATTTTCGAAATCGATATAAATGGTGATTTTGTATTTGTAAACAAGCAAGCTTTTAAGATTTTTGGGTATCCGGAGGATTTCGAAATCATCGGTCTAAATTCCCTGGATTTTCATATTCCTGAAGAACGCAATATTGCGCGGGAAAATGTAAGACAGCTTATAGAAGGGGTTAAGATTGAAGGAAATGAGTATAAAATGGTTCGGAGAGATGGTTCAACCTTCCCTGGTTTAATTTATTCAAATCCTATATTTCACAATAATAAGCCTGTAGGTTTAAGAGGGATTATCGTTGACATCAGTGAACGAAAGGAGGTAGAAAGAAAGCTCTTTGAAAGTGAAAACAGATATCGACTTATCATTGAAACAGCAAACGAAGGGATACTCGTTGGGCAAGGTACAATGCTGAAATTTGTTAACCCAAGAATCTTGGAATTGACAGGCTACACAGAGAAGGAGTTGTTATCACGGCCCTTTCTCGAATTTGTCGATCCTGAATGCCGGGAGTTGCTGAGCAGGAATCAGATAAAACGGATTAAGGGGGAGGCAATTGACTTAAAATACCATATTAAAATATTACGGAAAGATAATTCCACAAGGTGGGTCGAAATGGGAGGGGTGAAAATTGAATGGGATGGTCAGCCAGCAACAATGAATTTTGTTACTGACATCACCAAACGTAAACAGGTTGAGGAGGAGTTAAAGCTCCAAAATGCAAGACTTCACAAAATAAATGCGGAAAAAGATAAATTCTTTTCAATCATTGCACACGATATACGTAGCCCATTCAGTGGTTTTCTGGGGTTAACTCAAATAATGGCAGAAGAGCTTCCAAACCTTACAATGGCTGAGATACAGGATATTGCAGTGACTATGAGAAACTCAGCCACAAATCTGTTTCGGTTGCTTGAGAATCTTTTGCAATGGTCACTAATTCAACAGGGGCAGATTCCATTTAATCCACACGAATTAGCCCTTCGTCAGGTCGTGGAGGAGAGCGCCGCGATAGTCCTTGAACCGGCAAGGATCAAGGAGATTGAAATAGTGAATGATATATCAGAGGAGTTAATTGGTTTTGCCGATCACCACATGCTTCAGACCATTTTTAGAAATTTAATTTCAAATGCGGTAAAGTTCACGCACCGAGGGGGCAAAATAAATATTTCAGCAAGATCCATAGGTGAAAACCGGATTGAGTTTAAGGTCAGCGATACAGGGATCGGCATGAGTTCGACGATGATAAATCAACTATTTATGCTCGATGTTCAAACTGGCAGGTCTGGCACAGAGGGAGAGGTTAGTACCGGAATTGGTTTGTTACTTTGCAAGGACTTCATAGAAAAACTTGGAGGAAAATTGTGGATTGAAAGCTCGGAAGAGAAGGGGTCAACATTTTATTTTACGATCCCGTGGAAGGTTACCAACTAAAATCATCATTAATCAACCAGCCCTGAAAGGTTTTGATCCCCGTCAAGGCTGGCTATCTCTAAAATATACTTTCAGACCTCACTTTTTAAGCTATCCCTGAATTAGTCCCTCAACTCTTTCAGCCGGTAGGTATAGATGATTTTGAATATAATCGGAAATATAAAAAGGGTCAGGGTAGTTGCTGTTACCAATCCCCCAATAACAACAATTGCGAGTGGTCTGGATGATTCTGAACCTATCCCGGTTGAAACTGCGGCAGGGAGAAGTCCGATAGCTGCAAGCGCGGCAGTCATTGTTACAGGCCTGATCCGGGCTATTACCCCTGACCGGATTGCATTATCCAGATGCATTCGTTCATGAAGATTTTTCTTGAATTTAGATAGGAGAATGACATTATTCTGAATACAAATACCAAAAAGCGCTATAAACCCGATTCCTGCCGAGATACAGAAATTTGTACCCGTGAGGTGTAAAGCAAGAATCCCACCAACAATGGCAAACGGTACATTTAAAAGGATTAGACCCGCGTCTGTTACATTTCCAAAAAGCACAAAGAGAATGAAGAATATTAGAACAAGGCTTATCGGAACCACAATGCTCAACTGTTTGGCAGCTCGCTGCTGATTTTCGAAATCACCTTCCCATGAAATGGAATAACCTTTTGGCAGAGAGATTGAAGATTTAACCTTTTGTTGAGCTTCAGCTACAGTGGAACCCATATCCCTCCCCCGTGCAGAAAATTTAAGGGCAATATAACGCATGTTCTTATCTCTGAAAATAAGGATGGGACCATTTACTTTTCTTATTGTGGCGATCTCTTTCACAGGAATCTGGGTTCCGGATAAGGTTGGCACCATTAAATTACCGATATCCTTTTCACTTACCCGGAATTCAGGAAGATACCGGATACGGATATCAAATTTTTTATAACCCTCATAAAAGATCGATGCTGCTTTACCGCCAATCGCCATTTCAATAACAGAGTTACAGTCAGCTGTGGCAACATTGTAGAGTGCCATTTTACCTTCATCAAGTTCGATCCGTAATTCTGGTTGTCCAAGGTTTTTAATTACTCCCAGATCGGCAACCCCTTCAATGTTTTTCATGATTTCAAAAACACTGTCGGCCTTTGATTCCAGCAATTCAAGGTTGTCGCCATAGATTTTAACTGCCAGCGACCCCTTTACACCCGATACAGCCTCCTCGACATTATCCTGGATAGGCTGTGAGAAGTTATAAGTAATACCGGGATATTTCATTAATTTTTGAGTCATCCGATCAATAAGCGCATCCCTGTTTTCCTTACGATCCATCTCCTTGGTATGATTGATATCGACAAAAAATTCAACATTGTAAAATCCTGTTGGGTCTGTCCCGTCATTTGGCCGGCCTGTTTGTGACATGACCTGATTTACTTCGGGGAACGATTTGAGAATAGACCTCATATCTTCTGATACTTTAACCGCTTCATTAAGCGAAATACTATTTGGCAAGGAGGCTCTCATATAGATTGCACCCTCGTTTAATTCGGGTAAGAATTCATTTCCCAAAAATCGGAACGAGAAAAAAGTTACTGCAAGCACAGTGCCTGCAATGATTAGACTTATCCGTTTATTACGGTAGGTCCTGTCAAAAAATGAAGTTGTAATTTTAATAATAAAAGCGAGAAAGGGGTTGTGCTTTTCCCTGACATTCTTTTTAAACAGAATACTTGACATTGCCGGGGCAAAGGTTAGGGCAAAAATAAGCGCTCCCAGCAAGGCAAAACCTAGTGTATAAGCTAACGGTGAGAACATCTTCCCTTCAACTTTCTGGAATGAAAAAATGGGTAAAAGGGCTGTGATTATAATTAGTTTTGAAATAAAGATCGATTTTCCCATCTCGGTTCCCGTATCTTTAATAATTCCCAGTTTGGATAGCTTATTAAACTTCTCCATCCCAATTGATTTCGCTTTACTATCGAGGGCGACAAAAATCCCCTCTACCATCACTAGTGCCCCATCTATTATAATTCCAAAGTCAATGGCGCCCATTGAAAGGAGATTTGCAGACATCCCTTTCAGCCTTAGGCAAATAAAGGCAAACAGTAGCGATAATGGAATAATAAGTGAAACAATAAGCGTTGTGCGCCAATCTGCCATAAAAATCAAGACAATCACAGTTAAAAAGAGTATTCCCTCTATAAGGTTTCCTCTGACCGTGCTAACGGCATAACCTATGAGCGTTTCGCGGTTATAATAGGTATCTATTTTTATATCGGAGGGGAGAATATTGGCATTTAATTCTTCGATTTTATCTTTTACTTTTACAATAACCTCGCCGGGATCCTGCCCTTTGCGCATAATAATTATCCCTTCAACAACATCTGGCTGGCTATCGCGACCAACATGACCCAGACGCGGAAGACATGATTCCACAACAGTTGCAACATTTTTAACGAGGATCGGGCTGTCGTTAATGTTTTTAATAATGATGTCTCCAATTTCCGAAAATTTGTCCAAAACACCTATTCCCCTGACAACATAAGCCTGTGCGTTATGCTCTATAACATCCCCGCCTACATTTATATTACTTCGGCTAACCGCCTGATATACTTCGAGTGGCGTAATATTATATTTAGATAGAAGATGTGGATTTACCTGAATCTCGTAAGTCTTTACCTCACCTCCGAAACTTACAACATCGGCCACCCCTGAAACTGAACGAATATGTCTGTCAATCACCCAATCCTGAAAAGTCTTGAGTTCACGAACGGTTCTGGTTTTACTTTTTAGTGTATATCTGAATATTTCCCCTGTAGGGCCATAGGGCGGTTCGACCTCCGGTTTTACCCCTTCCGGGAAATCGACACTTCCTAAAAGATTAATTACCTGTTGACGGGCAAAAGCATCGTCCACATCGTCATCAAAAATGATTTTAACAACCGAAAGCCCAAAAAGGGTTGTCGATCTGACATTGATTTTCTTCTGTACTGAATTCATCTCAATTTCAATTGGTATTGTAACATACCGCTCAATCTCCTCGGCACTTCGGCCAGGCCATTGCGTAATTATCGAGATCTGAGTGTTCGTAACATCCGGAAAGGCTTCAATGGGAGTCTTAAGGTAACTGACTACTCCCCAGATAATTAAAATTGAAATACTGAAAAAAACGATGAATTTATTTCTCAGTGAAAACGAGATGATATATTTAATGAATTTATTCATTGAATCAGGATTAATTTATTAACATGCTTCTCATTGAACTAGGTAACGATTATTGGACCATCGCGTTGTAAATCAGTAATTGGCGGTTCGTAATAACCCTGTCTCCAGGTGATAACCCTGATCTTATATACGTATTTACGCTATTGGAAGTCGCGATCTCAATCTTTTTGGCCTGTACATTACACTTATCGATGTAAACCAGTACCCAATACTGGTTTCGGTCGAAAATTACCGCACCCGCAGGTAATGAAAGCAACTGATCATTTGTCTTATGATGTACTATTGCAGAAATAAACATTTCCGGCTTCAGTAAATAATCTTTGTTTTCAAGTTGAATCTGAACTTTCATTGTCTTTGTTTCCGGGTCAAGAACATTATAGATTTTATCGATCTTACCCGAGAATTTTTTGTCAGGATAGGAAATTGTATTTACCTCGACTTTTTCATTTTCACTGATTTCTGAAATATCTGATTCATAAACGTTAGCGAGTGCCCAGACTTTAGAAAGATCTGAAATCGTAAACAGGTTAGTGCTGTTGTCTGACCTGATTTGCATGTTTGCGTTCACAAATTTCTCGACGATGTAGCCTGAAATGGGGGAAGTAACAACATAATCTTTTGTTCCATTCCCATAAATTGAGAGAACGGTCGTGGCCCTGTTTAATTCAGATTTTGCTTTTTCCAGTTCCTTTTGAAATGTCGTATACTCTTTATCTGCAATAATCCCGCTTTTAAACATATCCTCAGCTGCTGCAAAATTCTTTTCTGCCACGGCAAGATTGGACCTGGCCGAGACAAGATCATTTTCGGCGCCGGCCATTTCGGAACTTCTGATTACCGCCAAAACCTCCCCTTTTTTCACCATTGACCCAAGTGTTACTCTAACTTCAGAGACATTGCCACTTACCAGCGGGTAGATACGAACCACTTTTTCCTGGTCAAAAGTTATTTTCCCAATTAAACGGAGTTCATCATAGACAGGTTTTACCGACACCGTATCAAATTTGAGCTGACTCAATAAGCTGTCAGGGATACAAAATTTAGGTGTATTATTCTTCGATTCGCCAGGTTTTCTGGATGAACATTGCGCGAATACTAAAAGCGCAAAAACAAGCATTAAAATATTCTTCATTTTCATTTTTATTTACTGGGTAATAATGTCTTTGCCAATTGTGAAACTGAGATTTTCCACTGCATTGATCCGATTGTAGAGGAGGGTATTTAATTGAACTGCGTTTTGTTTATAAGCGTCATAATAATCGAGAAATTCGATAAGGCTAATATTCTTCTTTTCGAAATTTTTAAGCATCTCCTGGCTTAGCAAATCCAAATCGGCCATAAATGAATTATCGAATTTGTTATAAAGCTGATTGGTCTCCTTAAGATTAGCATAAGCTCCCAGAACGTCAGACTTTACGATATCCTCGGCGCTCAGAAGCTTGTATTTACTGCTCTCTATCATATACTTTGCAGACTTGATATTTCCCTGATTCCTGTTAAAAAAAGGGAGGTCAATTTGCATTCCGATAAAATTGTAATTATGAATATAGCCGCCATTTTTATCCCACCCGGCTGAAAGTGTCAGGTCGGGAACTGCCATAGACCTCTGGTATGAAAGATTGACTTCGTTTATTTTCACATCTGATTGAGCCATTTTTAAATCGTAACGATGAACATAAGCAGTATCCATCAAAACCTGTAACTTCAATTGATCTGGTGTGAATTTAGAAAGGAATCCTAAATCAACCACAGGAGAATAGAAGATATTGGATGTATGCATGATCATATTGAAGTCATTCTGTGTCGCTATAATCTGAGTAGTAAATCCGATCTTCTCATTTTCCAGTGAGAAAAGGGATGACTTTAGTCGAAGTAGCTCCTTCTTTGAAATAAACCCCTTTTCGAACTGTCCCTGATAAGCATCTATAAGTTTGTGCATCGATGCAATCTCCTTATCGTAGACTTTTACAATTTGCGACAGATAATATAAGTTGTAGAAATCGCTTCTTAAGGTATATTTTAAGGTACGCATCAAGTCAAAATAAATCTGCTCCTCTTTACCGGCAGTTAATTCTGCAAGTTGGATTTGTTTGTTCCGCTTTCCTGCTAACCGAAAAAGTTTTTGAATCTGTGCACTACTTTCCCCCTTGTCTGAGGTGTCAAACCATTTTCTTACACCCATTGCCTTATATTCATTGTTAATTACATTCTGAGTGGCAGATATAGTAATGTTTGTGAAGAGTCCGGACTGAATTATTTGAGCTTTGGCGGCATTTATATTGCATTTTTCGGCCAGAAGTGACAGGTTTTGGTTGATAAAAACACTGTCTGCCTGTTGAATTGAAAGTTTCAGAGTGTCTTTGAAAACTTCCTGTCCCTTTAGATTTATAGATAATATAGTAAGAGACAAAAAGACCAGGTATTTTAAAGTCATGTTTAATGTTCAAATATTATGTTTATAAATATCTATATAATTGACAAATATAAGGCTATACCGCGATTAAATTTTAGTAACCCGATATGAGGTTTTGGTAAAAAATGTTAAATACACTTTTTGTTGAAGAGTTATAAATTTTATACCATTTTAATTAATGTTTACTATGACAATTATTATGCCAATTTTCAGTGAATATAATTTTTATAACCAAAGAAACCGTACAGAAAACACAATATCGTTGGTTTGCTTCGATGATCTCAATTCAACCTGTTTCTCAATTACAACTTGATTTAAATTGCTTTTATTAATTATTTTAGCTATTATTACTCGTTCAGTTTAGTAAGGATTAAGTATCTTGCTCCCAATAAATAAATTTAAGATGGATAAAATAAATCAATATATCGAAGAAAATAAAGGACGCTTTCTGGATGAGCTCTTTGGGTTAATTAGAATTCAATCAATTAGTTCTTTGAGTGAGAAGCGATCTGAAATGGATCGTGCAGCCGAATACTGGGTCAAAATTCTGACTGTAGCGGGTGTTGACCGTACCATGATTTTTCAAACTCCGGGCAATCCGGTAGTTTTTGCTGAGAAAATTGTGGATATGTCAAAACCTACACTCCTAATATATGCCCACATGGACGTAATGCCTGTCGATCCCATAGAAAAGTGGAAAAGCAACCCCTTTGAACCGGAAATCCGTGATGGCCGAATCTGGGCAAGAGGCGCCAATGACGACAAAGGACAATCGTTTATCCAGGCTAAGGCATTTGAGTATCTGGTCAGAACAAATACCCTGAATTGTAATGTGAAGTTTATTATTGAAGGGGAAGAGGAGGTGGGTTCTCCAAATCTGGCTTCTTTTTGTCAGGAACATAAAGAGCTTCTGAAAACAGATCTTATTCTGGTTTCAGACACAGGAATGATTGCCCATGATATCCCTTCAATTACGGTAGGTTTACGCGGGCTTGCTTATTGGCAGGTTGAGGTGACCGGTCCGGACCGCGACCTTCATTCCGGATTATTTGGGGGTGCTGTTGCCAACCCGATTACTGAACTTTGCAAGATGATTGCCAGCATTACAGATGGTGATAATAAAATAACGGTGCCTGGATTTTACGATGATGTGCAGGATGTCTCTGCCAGCGAGCGGGCGATGCTTGCAAAGGCCCCCTTTGAAGCGTCAAATTACAGAGCTTCAATAGGAGTTAAAGCGGTGAAAGGTGAATCGGGCTATTCTACAATGGAACGCACAGGTATCCGTCCGGCGTTTGATGTATGCGGAATTTGGGGTGGTTATACGGGTGAAGGGGCTAAAACTGTCCTTCCTTCGAAAGCGTTTGCAAAAATCAGTGCACGATTGGTACCTAACCAGGATCACCATAAAATTGCTGTACTTTTTCAGGATTACTTTCAGTCCATAGCTTCCGATGCCGTTATTGTTGAAGTTCATTCGTTACATGGAGGACCCGGATACGTCTGCCCGATTGACCTGCCTGCCTATTGTGCAGCCGAAAATGCTTTTGAAGATGTCTATGGATGTAAGCCCGTGCCGGTACGCAGCGGAGGAAGCATTCCTATTATTTCCGCTTTTGAGGAGATCTTAGGAGCTAAAACCATTTTGATGGGTTTTGGTCTTGAGTCGGATGCCATCCATTCCCCGAACGAAAATTTCCTTTTGGAGAATTTTTACAACGGTATCCGCACTGTGATCAGATTTTATAGTCATTTTGCACCATCCAGCTAAAAAAGTGTTTTTTAGTTATCACGGTTTCAATTTTCCATAGCCGATTTTCATGGTTTTGAAGAATATTGAGTAGAAGAGGTGAAATAGCGCTTTTTTTTATCATTTTGATATTTTATGAGTGCAAATATGATCTTTTCTTTGCTTTTTTGGCTCTATTTTTATGCTTTTAGATAATCCATGGGGTAATAGCATGGTTTTTAATCATCAGGAAGGTTACAGATAGAGCGATATTTTGTCTTAAATGAGACAAATAATGGGAAAATCACTTTATTTTGGGTTTTAATGTTAAAAATATGTGAAATTTTAAAAAATCACATAAAAAACAGGGGGTGTATTTGGGAAAAGTGTATTTTAGCTGAAAATTTTAGAAAAGTAAATTTAATCGTTAAATATCACTAATTATGGCTACATTGAGATTTAAAGCTCTAGAGGTTGTTAATTCCAGAAGACCTGTTGCGGTAAAAAGGGAAGAAAACCTTACCTCTGATTATTATGGGATGATGGTTTTTGACCGTCCCAAAATGAAGAAATATTTATCAAAAGAATCATTCAAAGGGATTGTTGATGCAATTGACAATGGAACAACCATAGACCGTAAGATTGCGGATCAGGTTGCGATTGGCATGAAGGCCTGGGCAATGGAAAATGGTGCAACTCATTACACGCACTGGTTTCATCCGTTAACTGACGGTACAGCTGAGAAACATGATGCATTTATTGATCATTCTGAACTTGGAGGTGTGGTTGAGGCCTTCTCCGGCAAACTTCTTGCACAGCAGGAGCCTGATGCTTCTTCTTTCCCAAGCGGGGGTATCCGGAATACCTTCGAAGCCCGTGGTTATACTGCATGGGATGTTTCATCCCCTGCCTTTATCGTTGGTACCACGCTGTCTATTCCAACCGTATTTATTTCGTATACAGGTGAAGCACTGGATTATAAAGCGCCTCTATTAAAAGCACTGAGCGCTGTAGATAAGGCTGCTGTTGAGGTTTGCCAGTTTTTTGATAAAAATGTTACTCAGGTTACTGCCAACTTAGGTTGGGAACAGGAATATTTTTTGGTTGACGAAGCTTTATATTATGCACGTCCTGACCTTATGCTTACCGGACGTACCCTGATGGGACACTCTTCGGCAAAGGATCAGCAATTGGAAGACCACTATTTTGGATCAATTCCCGAAAGAGTTGCAATGTTTATGGAGGATCTTGAGAATGAAGCCTATAAACTTGGAATTCCTTGCAAAACACGTCATAATGAAGTAGCACCAAATCAGTTTGAACTTGCCCCTATTTTCGAAGAGGTGAATCTTGCCAATGATCATAATCAATTGATCATGGACCTAATGGCTAAGATTGCCCGTCACCATGGTTTCTGTGTCTTACTGCATGAAAAACCTTTCGCAGGCATCAATGGTTCCGGAAAACACAATAACTGGTCTCTTTCAACCAATACTGGGGTAAATCTTTACTCTCCGGGGAAGAACCCAAAATCAAATCTTCAGTTCCTCACCTATATTGTAAACACGATTAAGGCTGTTTACGACAATCAGGATCTGCTTCGTGCATCGATTGTTTCTGCGAGCAATTCTCACCGTCTTGGGGCAAATGAAGCTCCTCCTGCAATTATTTCATCGTTCCTCGGAACAGAGGTTAACCGGATGCTCGATCTTCTTGAGGAGAATGTCAATGACCGCAAGATGACTCCGGATGAAAAAACTTCCCTCAAACTCAATATTGGTCGTATCCCTGAGATTCTGCTTGACAATACTGACCGTAACCGTACTTCACCCTTCGCCTTTACCGGTAACAGGTTTGAATTCCGTGCTGTCGGATCTTCAGCAAACTGTGCATCAGCAATGATTGCTCTTAATTCGGTGGTTGCATCTCAGTTGATTCAATTCAAAAAAGATGTTGATGCATTGATTGAGAAAGATATCAAGAAAGATGAGGCAATTTTCCAGGTTTTAAAGAAATACATCATTGAATGTAAGGCTGTTCGTTTTGATGGTAATGGTTATAGCCAGGAGTGGGCAGTTGAAGCTGAAAAACGTGGGTTAACAAATATCAAAAGTGTTCCAAAGGCCCTGGAAGCCTACCTTTCTGATAAGTCACGCAAAGTATTTAGCGATCTTGGAATTTTTAATCAAATTGAAATTGAGGCTCGTGTAGAAGTTGAATTCGAAAAGTACACGAAGAAAATACAGATTGAATCACGCGTGCTTGGTGATCTTGCAAGTAATCATATTGTTCCTACTGCAATCTCCTATCAGACATCACTTATTGAAAATGTAAAAGGGTTGAAAGAGATCTTCTCTGAGGCTGAATTCAAAGAGTTGGCTGGTGCTCGTCTGGATCTGATCCGTAAGATTTCCGGTCATATTTCAACCATCAAATCTCAGGTTAATGAGATGACAGAGGCCCGCAAGGTTGCAAATCTTATTGAGCACGGCAAGGAAAAAGCACATGCTTATGAGGTGACTGTTCGCCCATTTTTGAGCTCTATCAGATATCATATCGATAAACTTGAAGAGGTTGTTGATAACGAATTCTGGCCATTGCCAAAATACCGCGAATTACTTTTCACAAGATAATCCATAAATAGTTGTGAAACATCAAAAAGCCATCCTTAAAAAGGGTGGCTTTTTTTGATGCTTTTAGTAAATTTGCATGGAATGGTTTTTTAAGTCAGTTGGTGACAAAAGCTTAGACTCAATTTAAAAATCTTCAAAATAATTAAGGACCAATAAATCCTCAAACATGACCAATAACGATATTTTAAAAAAGCTCCGTGTTGCACTCAGTCTGAAGAATACAGATATCATTGCAATTCTTAAACTAGTCGATTTTAGTGTTACAGAAAGTGAGTTGGGTGCCATCTTTCGGGCTGATGACCATCCGAATTTCAAACCTTGCGGTGATCAGTTGCTGCGTAATTTTCTCAATGGGCTTATAATTTACAAGCGCGGTCCAATGGAGTCAAAGAATCCTCCTGTCAGGAAAATTTTGCGGTAAAGAAACGGCCTTCCTTTAAAATTGGTTATTTTATTTTACGATGAGCAGTTCATTCTGCAGCAAAAGGGCAACGACACTAATGGTCATAACCACAATGAATAGTCCGGTTAAAATAATTTTATTAGCCTCTTTGTCCTTTAGCGGATTTCTGGAAAAAAGGTTGACTGGATTAAGCCTTGACTCACTATAAATAAGAAGTTTATAGGTCAGGATTCCAATTGTAATTCCTAGAATAGCTCCTCCCAAAACATCGCCTGGATAATGGACCCCCAAATATATCCTACTATAGGCAATCAATGCTGCCCATGGCAGTATAAATAAGGTGTAACGATTATTTCTGAAAAGAAGTAATGTGAAGGTCGCGATAGCAAAGGTATTGGCTGCATGAGCCGATACAAAGCCAAATTCGCCCCCCTTCCTGAAGAACAGATGAGTGAGCTGGCTAATCGTTGGATCGTTTGAGGGACGCAACCTCTGAACCGTGTGTTTTATCAACCCCGCAAACTGATCTGCAAAAAGTATCAGTAGTGCGAGAGAGATAAAAATCAAAAGAGCTTTTCTGTCGTATTTTCTCACGATAATTATAAGGATTATACCGTAAAAAAGCAACCACGTCGGGGTTAATGTAAATAAGGTCATTGAATAGTCCCACAAAGGGGAGTGAATACCATTTAAATAGAGGAAAAGTTCTTTGTCCCAGCCTTTTAGAAGATTAAGAATTTCCATAATTTCATAATGTTTAGCTATTCAGAGATTTCCAGATCAGATCTTTTAACTCAATAAGCCCCCGTTCAAGAAACGAAGAGAAAAAAACATGAGGAATTTCTTTCATCTCTTTTGTGATGTCATTCATTAAGTCCTGATCGAGCAAGTCACTTTTTGAAATTGCTACAAGGCGTTGTTTATCCAGCAGGTCAGGGTTAAATTGATGCAGCTCGTTTAAGAGAATCTGATATTCGTTAAAATGGTTTGTACTGTCTGCCGGTATAAGAAAAAGGAGAATTGAATTTCTTTCGATATGACGCAGAAATCTCAGTCCTAATCCTTTACCTTCGTGTGCACCCTCTATGATACCGGGGATGTCAGCCATTATAAATGATTGGTTATCACGGTAAGCAACAATGCCCAGGTTTGGTACCAGGGTTGTAAACGGATAATCTGCTATTTCGGGTTTTGCAGCAGAAACTTTTGACAATAAAGTTGATTTTCCGGCATTCGGAAATCCAACAAGCCCAACATCGGCCAGGATCTTGAGTTCCAGGATTTTCCACCCCTCTTCGAAGTCTTCTCCGGGCTGAGCAAACCGGGGGGTTTGCATGGTAGGTGATTTAAAATTTGTATTCCCAAGTCCTCCACGACCACCCTTGGCAAGGATAACCGTTTCCCCATCGAAATTAATCTCGAACAGAACCTCACCGGTCTCTGCATCTTTTGCAATAGTTCCCAGCGGAACGTCAAGGTAAATGTCGGCACCGTCTTTACCGGTACTGCGGGATTTACCGCCAGAGCCTCCGAATTCAGCTATGATATGTTTTCGGTATTTCAGGTGAAGGAGTGTCCACATTTGCTTATTGCCTCGCAGGATAATATGCCCTCCACGACCTCCATCTCCCCCGTCAGGACCCCCTTTGGGTGAAAATTTTTCGCGTCTGAAGTGCCTGGATCCAGGACCTCCATGCCCCGAGCGGCACATTATCTTTACATAGTCGACAAAATTCGAATCCATTTTCTAAAATCTTATATAGAGTGTCAAAGGTACGCTGTTAAATCGAGATATTAAAGCGACCACCTATTGAACCTTCCATGAATGATAAACCTTTCGGCTACTTATTGTTCCGGCGGGTTTATTTACTTGTCACCGCAATTGGTTTTGTGTTAAACTTTTCGATAGTATGTATTAAACTCTCAGTGATCTCCTCAATTGTTCCCATCCCGGGAATAGGAAAATATTTGCCCTGACTCTCATAGTACTTGATAAGCGGGGAGGTTTTTTCGTTATAGATATCGATGCGGTGTTCAATTGTTGTAGTTTCCAGGTCATCGCCTCTTCCTGAAGTCAATCCCCTTTTATGCAACCTTTCAACCAATTCGCCTTTATCCACGACAAGGCAAAGCATGACCGATACTTTTGAATGGTGCTTCATCAGAAGCTTATCAAAGGCCAGCGCCTGCGCAACAGTTCTTGGAAATCCATCAAAAATAAATCCCACAGTACACCTTGGTTTTTTCAGCCTCGATTCGATCATCGAAATTACAACATCATCTGGCACTAATTCCCCCTTGTCAATCAGTTCTCCTGCAACACGGCCCAGTTCGGTTTTGGAAGCGATCTCCTGCCGTAAAATATCCCCGGTGGATATATGTACCAAATTGAATTTTTCAGCTAAGCGGATAGCCTGCGTACCTTTCCCGGCCCCTGGAGGGCCAAACAGCACTAAATTAAGCATTTGTATTTTATTGGTTCCTGAATTATTCTGTAACTAATGAATAGATATCCTTATAATTACGACCTCTCCGATCATAATCAAGTCCGAATCCGACAATGAAATCATTAGGTATTTCAAGGCCTACATAATCCAGATTGATATCTACTTTTAAAGCCTGCGGTTTAAATAGCAAGGTTGCGATTTTCACCTCTCTTGCACCCTTATCGAGTAGCTGGTTGAGTACCTCTTTGATGGTTAAACCCGAATCAACAATATCTTCAAGAATAACGACGGTACGACCTGTAATAACCTCATTTAACCCGATCAACTCTTTAATCTCACCCGTTGAATTGGCCCCGGAATAGGAGGAGAGCTTCAAAAAAGAGATTTCAGCATCAGGAAGTTCCAATTCTTTCATTAATTCGGAAGCGAACATGAAGGCTCCGTTTAAAATGCATATAAAAAGGGTCTCCTTACCTTCAAGGTCTGTCTTCATTTCGCCAGCCATCCTCTTGACTGCCAACTGAATATCTGAATTGTTTATGGCAATTTCAAATTCCTTATCCCAAAGCTTAATTCGTTTCATTCGACTCTTTTTAATCCCCGGAAGGGGTAAATGTTACAAGATTCTTATATTAAAATAATTATAATTCAAACAGCATGAAACATGCCCGAATTAAGCGTACAAAGATAGGGATTCTTTTTTCTACATCTAAAAATATAAGGAGATGATCGGTTAATAGTCTCCATTTATGCAAAAAAGCTTAATTTTGTTTTGTAAAAATAGGTAAAACTTTATAACATAAAACAAACTTTAATCATATAAATCAATTATATACATATGAATCCAAAAGTAAGTATTATTATGGGGAGCACCTCCGATCTTCCCGTGATGGAGGGGGCAGCCCGAATCCTGAATGATTTTGAAATTCCATTCGAAATGAATGCCTTATCGGCGCATCGTACACCTGAGGAGGTAGAGAAGTTTGCAAAAGGGGCCTATGGACGCGGAATTAAGGTAATTATTGCCGCAGCAGGGATGGCTGCCCATTTGCCGGGCGTGATTGCCGCGATGACACCGCTTCCCGTTATCGGCGTGCCTATCAAAGCAAGCCTTGACGGATGGGACGCTATTCTGGCAATTCTTCAGATGCCTCCTGGCATTCCTGTTGCAACAGTTGCACTAAACGGGTCAGGAAATGCAGCTATTCTGGCCGCCCAGATTATTGCCTCAGGCGATGCTGAACTAATGAATAAGCTTATCGCATTTAAAGAAAACCTTAAAGCTAAAATCGTTGAGGCTAATGCCGAATTATCTAAAGTAAAATTTCCGTATAAAACGAACTAAAAAACACATTTCTTAGTTTATTTTTCCTTAAATTTAGAGGAGGTGATCAGATGATTGCCTCCTCTTTAGTTTATTGAGAATTTCCGGTTCACAATCTTAAGTTTCTGGAAATTTTGCGATTCGATTTTCTGGAATGGATGAAGCGGTATAAATTTAAATCAGCACTTCTAACCCTCCTTTTATCTTTCACCACTCTTTTAAAGGGTTATTCAGCCGGATACGAAATTCAGGTTGGTGACCGGGAAGTTTCTATAGGTAACACCTCAGTAACCCATATCACACTTTTCCCAATTTTTGATACTCAGGCTGCCCAGGCTTACCCGGAAGATTTTTCCATACCAATCAATTTTGCGATGATGCATTATGAAACGTTAGGGGACACCCCTTCTATCTCTACGATTTTAAAAATCCGAGTATGAATCAGCGCTCAAAATATCCGTTGCTTTTATTTTTGTTGCTTTTCCATTTTTGTTTTTCACAGAACAATGAAGGGCAAAAAGAACAACAGATGGAACAGGTTATCGAGTCAATCGCAGAATCGGACGAGGTTGAAATCGACAATTCAACCCTGCTTGAAGATCTTACAACCAATGCAGAACACCCTATTAACATTAATTCGGCATCAGAAGATGATTTAAGCCGATTAAACATACTTGATTTTAATCAGATTCAAAATATTATCAATTACCGCAAAAAATACGGCCGTTTGGTATCAAATTCTGAATTATCTGCAATCGAAGGAATAACTCCTGATATCGTGGCCACAATAGAGCCGTTTATTACTTTTGAACCGGCAACTGATTCCATTACAGCTCAGGTAAAGGGTTTTAAAAATGACCTGATGACCCGGATGAAAGCCACGTTGCCACAATCCAAAGGGTTTCACGCCTCTTCTAAGGGGAAGGAAGCTGTCTACCCTGGTCCCCCATTGTCTTTATATTCACGGTATCATCTTGATCTTTCCAGGAAAATTGAAATGGGGTTAATTATAGATAATGACGCCGGAGAACAGTTATTCAAGGGGAGCAACAGGCTAGGATTTGACTATTATTCGGGATTTATTTCAGTTAAAGGGAACAGACTAATCAGACAGGTGACTGTTGGCGATTTTCTCCTTCGGGTGGGTCAGGGGGTTAGCCTTGGAGGTGGATCGGTTCTCGGAAAGTCGGGAAATACAATGGGTATCCTCAAGTTTGGTCAGACTGTCAGACCCTATACCTCAACAGATGAAAATCGCTTTTTCAGAGGGATCTCAGCTATTTTAGGGAGTGGAAGATTTAAGCTTGCACTTTTCTATTCAAATAAAAATAGGGACGCTAATATCCTGGCCGATCGGGCTTCTGGAAACCAATACTTTACCTCGCTTCAAACGTCAGGGTACCATCGTACTTTATCTGAAATTGAGGATGAAAAGTCACTTAATGAGCAGTTTGCAGGGGGATATGGGGAGTTGAGATTTGACCGCTTTAGAATAGGAGGGTTGGTATCGACGCAAAAGTTTAATTTTCCAATGCTAAATGGTTCAGCACCTTACAAAGCTAAGAGCTTTTCAGGTACTCAAAATTACAATTTGGGATTAGACTATCAACTTGCATTGTCACACATTCAATGCTTTGGTGAAGTGGGGTTGTCAAAAAACAGTAAGCCCGCAATTGTTCAGGGTGTGGTGTGGCATGCCAGTCCTCAGCTAAGTTTGTCAACATATTTCCGTTATTTTGACCCCGGATACCAGTCATTTTATGGAGGCTCCCTTTCCGAAAGTTCAGGAAACAGAAATGAAACCGGTCTTTATACAGGCTTTTCGCTCTCTCCTGTTCCAAAGGTGAAGATCTTTGGGTATATCGATATTTATCATTTTCCATGGCTCACTTACAGTACGACAGCACCGTCGAGTGGGAGCGATTATTTGGCTCAGGTTGACATCCGGTTAACAAGGAAATTCAATCTGTATTTAAGGGGGAAATTCGAATCAAAGCCTCAAAAAGTGACAGGCGGACAAGGACTTGTGCCTGACCGTGATGAGAATACAACAAAATTGAGAATTCAGGGAGGATACGCAATTAGCGAAAGAATTACATTAAGAACCCGGTTCGAGTATTCCGGCTATAATTTTAACGACCAGTTCCAAAAGGGATTTCTGGTTTTTCAGGATATGGTTTACGCACCTTCCAGGAGTCTGAAAATTTGGCTAAGGTATGCCTGGTTTAACACAGATGGGTACAATGCCAGGATATATATGTTTGAAAATGATCTGCTTTACAGTTTTTCAATTCCTGAGTTTCACGGGAATGGACATCGTGTTTATCTTAATCTAAAGTGGAGTCCTTCACGTAGAATTACCGCTTATCTTAAAACCGGCTGCACGATTCATAATGGAGTCTCCTCATGGGGTTCCGGAAATGATGTTACTGAAGGAAACAGCAGGATTGAAATCAGAGGAATGATCCATTGGCGGTTCTGATTTAAATGGATTTCGAATCTTTTTCTAATTGCAATAAATCAGCTAGTTAGTTGAATTATTCACTCAAATACAAGTTTTTTTGTCAGATATTCATCTGAACGGCTATTTTTGTACATTTGTTTCTGACTACTAAACATCAATAATACTATAGAATTATGTTGGCTTCGAACGATTTCGATGAAATTAGACCTTACCGTGACAAGGAAGTTCCTGAAATCATGAACAGATTATTGGTTGATCCCGTTTTTAACCGGGTCTTGCATAATTTGTTTGCTGATGAATCTAAAATTAATCAAATTAAAGAAGCTATGCAGCGGACTCAGGATGTTGAGTCCTTTCAGATCACGTTTATGGTTCCATATCTTGAAGGGATTATCTCCTCAAGTATAAGTGAATTAACTGTCGGAGGCCTTGAGAACCTCGAAAAGGAGAACAGCTATCTATTTATTTCAAATCACCGCGATATAGTCCTTGATTCTGCATTGCTAAATGTGGAGGTTTATAAATATGGTTTCAAACCCACCGAGATCGCTATTGGAAGTAATTTGCTCGTTTATCCGTGGATAGAAGATGTCTCGAGGGTAAATCGCTCATTTATTGTCAAGCGAAACATCCCGGTTCGGCAAATGCTCGAATCTTCCCATCTGCTTTCTAAATATATCCGGGAAACAGTCACCACAAATGGTAATTCAATATGGATTGCACAGCGGGAAGGGCGATCAAAAGATGGTCTCGATCAGACCTCTCCGGCCTTATTGAAAATGTTAAATATGTCAAACATCCGAAAATTTGTGAAAGGATTTCAGGAATTGACAATTGTACCTATGGCAATTTCTTATGAGATAGAACCTTGCGGAAATGAAAAGGTAGCGGAGCTGCTTAAGCGGCAGGCCGATCCCGATTTTCGTAAAACGGAGAAGGATGATTTACTCAGTATGGTTAGTGGGCTGAAAAATCCCAAAGGAAGAGTTCATATTCAGTTTGGTGCCCCGATTGACAAAAGTGCGCTTAAGACCCTCTCCAAAGAAGGAAATATTAATGATCGACTCAGACGACTTGCTGAGTATATTGATATTCAAATATATAAAAACTACAGACTCTATCCGAACAATTATATTGCCTACGACCTATATTATAATTGCAACACCTATATCGATCAATATACGGTTGAGGAGCAACAATTATTCATTGAATTAACTCATAAACGGTTGAAGCTTGTAGACGAAGACAGGGAGGAGGCTATGGAATTGTGGCTTAAAATGTATGCCACTCCTGTTTTTAGTTTTGAAAACTGTGTTGGACAGAATCCGGAGTGAAATTTGAAACAATCCTCTGGGACTTGAATGGTACGTTGCTTAACGATCTCCATGTTGCTGTTTCAATTATAAACCGGATGTTGAAACAGCGTGACCTAAAGCAGCTTTCAATTGAACAATATCTCGAAGTATTTACCTTTCCAGTGAGCGATTATTACGAGCAAATCGGATTTGATCTTGTAAAGGAACCTTTTGAAATAGCTGCTTTTCAGTATATATCAAGTTACAATAAGGAGGTTGAAACATGCCTGCTCCACAAGAATACCCTCCTTACACTTACCAGATTCAATGAATTGGGTTACCGGCAATTTATATTGTCGGCCATGGAGCAGAAACAGCTTGAGAAAATAGCAACCAAATGCGGAATCACCCATTTTTTTGAAGGTTTGTATGGATTAGATAACCATTTCGCAAGATCAAAAGTTGAAAATGGGAGAAATATGCTCAGCGAAAATGGTTTAGTCCCTGAATTAACCTTACTCATAGGTGATACACTCCACGATTATGAAGTCGCACAGGCTTTAGGATGTAGTTGTATCCTGATCGCTCATGGCCACCAATCCAGGAACCGGTTACTGAAAACAGGCACTATAGTCGTTAAAAGTCTGGATCAAATTGAGATAGCTATAAAAGATCTGTAATCTTAAATTTAAAGCGTATTTAAAAGCTTGGCGCTTAAGGCCTGAAGGGTAGCTTTTTTGTCATTGGTATTTACAAGGACAGAAATATTATGTTTGCTTCCACCATAGGAGATCATTCTGATTGGAATATCATGCAAGGAGGTGAATACTTTGGCCGCAAATCCTTTCTCCTCAGCAATCATATTGCCGACAATACAAACAATGGTCTGATTCCGGTCAATTTCAACTTTCCCGTATTCTTTCAGTTCAGCAACAATCTCATCGAGATGTTTTGAATCATCAATAGTCACAGAAACAGCCACTTCTGATGTTGTAATCATATCAATCGAAGTCTTAAAGAATTCAAAGATTTCAAAAATATTCTTGATAAAACCATAAGCGTTCAACATTCTTCCAGATCTGATTTTAATGGCAGTAATACCATCCTTTGCTGCAACAGCCTTTATACCTGTTGTTTTGCTTTCAGAGGTTATCAATGTTCCCGGATCGGGTGGATTCATCGTGTTTTTCAACCTCACCGGAATTCCATTCATCATTGCAGGCAGGACGGTTTGGGGATGCAGAATTTTAGCCCCAAAATAGGCTAACTCAGATGCTTCATTAAACGAAAGAGTATCGACTTTTTGCGTATTTTCAACATATCGGGGATCATTATTATGAAAACCATCAATATCGGTCCAAATTTGCACCTCTTCGCTGTTTATTGCTGCTCCTACCAGGGTTGCAGTATAATCTGAACCTCCCCGCTGCAGGTTATCAATCTCTCCCGCCTCGTTTCGGCAAATAAAACCCTGAGTAATGTAATAGTCTGCTTTGGGTTGTTTTTTAATTATCGAATTTAGCTTCTCCTTAATAAAATAACTGTCAGGCATTTTGTCCGAATCAATTTTCATGAAATCGAGTGCTGGAAGTAATAGGGCATTAAAGCCCGATTCCTGCATGAGTAAGGTGAAAAGAGCCGTTGAAATTAACTCTCCCTGAGCCAGCAGTGCACGGGCTCCCTCTTCCGGAAATACCCCTGAGGTATAGGATTTAATTACTTCAAAGCGTTCTTCAAGCACTTTTTTGCCTTGTTCCTTTACCTCCTTCGTTTGGTAGAGATCAAAAACTACATTGTAATATTTCTTTTCCAGGGAACTGATTACACCCAAAGCCGATTCTTTATTCTTTTTTGAGAGGTAGTCAGATATTTCAACAAGGCTATTTGTCGTTCCTGACATGGCTGATAAAACAATCAGTTTTTGCTCTCCGTCAGCAACCAGATTCATCACTGTTCTCATGGTTTCCACCGATCCGACCGAAGTTCCTCCAAATTTGAATACTTTCATACGTAATTTATTTGTTTTATTATGGTTGTCCTGAATCCCAAAGATTTAGTTTTGAACATATCTGTGAACGAAACTCAGACGGATTTCTCCTTGCCTAATGTTTTGTAAATTAATTGAATGTAAATCAAAACCTGTAATAAACGATACCTGCAATGCAACTATCGTATTGGCTACAAAAATAGGAATAATTTGAATCTCCCAATTGGTTGAATCTCAAATCCCAAAGTTTTTTACTTTCAGTTTGAAAGCTGGTTATTTATCCTTAATGACAAGTTTAAATAATTTTTTGTTAATTTTATCCAATCAGATATCAGATGCTTATCTTTAAATCAATCTTTTCAAAACCCTTCATACCATAAATAAATTAACGATGAAAAAGTTTCCAGGCAGTTCATTTTCATTAATAGTAGTTATTTTCACCTTGATAACGGAGACGATAAGTGCTCAGCAATTAGCCGATTATTCCTATAATGGAGCATTTACGCCATTAGCTAATTCGGTGCGGAGTGAGGTTCAGTTTAACGGCTACACTAATTACTGGCATAACGATTACAAGGAGTGGTTCAGGTATGGGAATTTGTTTAAAATGGCTGTTCCTAATGTTGCCAATATGATTGCCCAAAGCAAAATTGATGTAGCGGAGGATATGCAGCTTCCCGGACTTTCAGTTCAGGAAGGATTTGTAAGTGCCCTTTTTGCTTCAACCTACAAGACATTGGAGGCACCTTCGCTTAAAGAATTTGATGAAAGCCTGAATTCCGGAGATCTTCTTGTATTTACAGATCCGGCTACAGCAGTAGGAAAGAAGCTGGGTACCAAATTTGTCCCTGATAGTCTGTGGAAGCAGAAATTGAAAAGTTACCAATATGGTTCGGTAAATTTTAAGGAAGTCAATCTTTTCTATCTGGAATATGGAGTCCGGAAAATATTTGTTGTCGAAACAGCAGATCCTGAAGGGCTTAAAAGGATCAAGGAATTGTTGGAAAGCACCAAAAAAATTCTCTCAACTTTTGATCTTCGGAAAGGGATGTTTGGCGCGGAAACACTCCTGAAAAGCGTGACCTGTGTTCAGGGGCATCCGCTTGAGATAATTGGGAAAGGGATGAACGAAGGAAATTCATGGTTTGTTTTCAGTGGGTATATGGATTTCTGGATGAAGGACGAATTGGCCGGCTGGATGTCAAAGGCGAATCTCCCTATCGTAGCAGATGTGGGATTTTCTCCGATTTTTGGGTGTAAAGATTACGATAAACTTCAGGTGCAGGATATGGTTACGAAACAATCGTGGATTGATTTTGCCCACAGTAAAAATGGATACGTGTTCCGACCGGTCTACGATGCAGAGAGTGATCCGTTTCATTATGATGGTTACATCGGCATCGAAGGAAACAAAAGGCAGATCGATAACGAAAATGTACCATTCGTAGCTGCCACGGGTTCCATGGAAGGTGACCTGATCCCAAGCATGGTGTTATTTATAAAGAAGGGGGAGAAATTAACCCGTGACCTGATGTGGGAGGCGATTATGGACCGTCGTGAGGTTGCTGTTTTAGGGCAAGGTAAAATGATGGGGCCGGCATTATATCGCAATGCATTGCAGTTGTTGTTATTAGACCGACTATTCCTCGAGGAGTACTATGGTGACCGAATTGATATCCAGGCTGAAGTAATGGGTTATAATGTTCAGCTTAATCTTACAAATACTTATCCTCATGCGGTTACTGGCAAGCTAATCCTGAAGCTGCCGCCTGAAGTAATCACAGAAGGAACCTATCCAAGTGCTTTAACATTACCCGCCAACAGCTCAAAAACAATCCAGGTTAAAATCCGCCCGCTCGCAGGTGGGATGAACAGGACAAATCCTGTCATAGCCGACTTTAGCTGGGGGGATAAGACGAAAACGACAATGACAATACTCGATATGCCACCAGCTATTTCGGCTCATCAGTTACTTTATGGTCATGCACCCACCGTAAAATACCCGGTGAGTATTCATAATTTTGCAAGTGAAAAGCCTTTTCCTGTTCAAATACAGGTCTTTGCAAAGGATAAGCCAGGAAAAGCGGTTTTCACTTCAACTCAGAATAATACAGCCCCTTTAAGTAAATTTCAGGATATGCTGTTTGACCTGAAACTGCAGGCAGGTGATTATGACGTAAAAGTCTCGGCGCTTGGCGTTTCCACCACTACGCAGTTAGGCGTTGGAAAGGCAGAAGGAGATGCACGGGCTTATCCGGTTGATCTGAATAGTGACGGAGTCAATGAATTCAGACTTGAAAATGACAGTGTGCAGGTTACGCTTCTGGCAACGGGTGCCCGGGTGATCGAATATATTGTCAAAAGCCGGAAGGATAATCTGCTTTTTAAACTTTGGCCTGAAAAATCGACCGATGACAGACGCCCTTTCCGGGAAAGAGGATATTATCCGTTTGGAGGTTTTGAAGATTTCCTCGGGCAGGGGAGTATGGAGACCCATAAAGTGTATGATGCAACACTGGTTAAGGATCATGGTGATTACGTCCAGGTAAAGATGGTTGCCGATTATTATGGAAACAGGCTTGAGAAAACCTTTACGTTATATGGCAATTCCCCGCTCCTTGAGATTCGGTTTGCATTAACCTTTAAAAACCCGGAAGCCAATGTGATCGGGCCACAGCCTATCCTCGAACTGGGGGCAGCACACGGTACAGAGGATGTTTTTATGATACCTTCGGTTGAAGGAATTGAAAAATTCCGTATGAAACCTGAGAAATACTACGGTCATCTTTTCACACTCAAGGAGGGATGGAATGCCGGATATGATGAAAAAGAGGATATTACTTTCGTCGGAGCCTATCCGGTGAAGCAGCCGCTGTTTCTTCACATGTGGATGAACCATCCAAGCAATGGAGATGCCCATTATTACTACACCGAATTCCAGCCATGGGTGCCGATCACGCAGAAAAGCACGATGTATTTTTCATATTATATGTGGGGTACAGGGGGTAAATGGGAGAACGGGGTTCAGGAGCTAAGAAACAGAAACCTGATAACAGTGAGATAAGCCCATAATAAAAATCAATAAACGTATGAATACCATGAATCATATTAGAAATTTCCTGTTGTTTTTTTTCATCTCAGTTGCGCTGAATGTGCTTGGTTTCACTAAAGATGAGTTGAAAATCAGTAAACTGGAATTGGGATTTCCATGTCCGGCAATACCATTCTACTACCTTAAGGCAGAACTTGAACTTCCTTATCCCTCCATCATAGAGGTCGAAGTGGCTGTAAATGGCAAGACACTCCGATTCACCAACCTTCATAAGGAGAGCGATAAGGAGGATCTGAACAAGCCGGTTCTGACTCATCGTCCCCCTTCGGGAGCCGGACTTTCGCAGGATATTTCGATCTACAACCACCCTTATGTCATCGGATGGGTAAAATGGGTGCCAGGTGCCAAATACGACGTAAAGGTGAGTGTAAGGATGAAGAAAGGGGCTAAAAATTCAGAGAACGATCTTGTGATTTCTGCCGTTTCGAATGTCACGGCACCTTCTGAATCATCGGTTTTTGATCCAGCCTGGAAAAGGTATAAGTCTATTGTTCTGAGCGAAACTGCCGGAATTGAGCGAAGGGGGGAATCCGTTGATGCAGTGCTTGCCTTTTATCCTGATGAGACGAAGGACCTTAAGCGGGAAATCAGGGTTGCTGCAATTGATCCTGTAACCCATTTATTGACTGAGGTTCCGTGCCAGGTATATGATATTCAGGAATACCTCAAAGAAGACGATCTTGCTCCCGATAAGGACGGAAAGCCTACCAGACTTGTTCCCATCTGGCTTCCGACTGTAACTGCACGTCTTTCATTTCTTGCCGATGTTCCGGCAAAATCGAGTCGTGTTTTTCTGGTGTATTACCAAAATGAAAATGCGATGGCTAAAACCTATCTGTCAGATCTTCGCGTTCAGGGTGATGCCCCTGGACTTCAGATTGAGAATGATCTGATTTCAGTTACATTAAATCCAAATTCAGGCCATCTGGATCAGATCGCTCTAAAAAAGAGGCCCGATTTTCCGCTTTACCACCGCAAGGAGACAAATGGAGCGATCCACTGGAATCCCGAAATCTATACGCCACCCACACCCTGGACTCACACTTCAGACTGGAAACCAGCGCCAAATGTTAAGTCATTTTCGGGACCGGTCCTTGCTTCGAGCGAAGTTTGGGGTAATTTGCGCGAAATACCACAGGTTGATGCCTCAGTGAGGTATGAATTTTATCCCGGCAAACCTTATTTTGTCAGCTCCTCCGTATTAAGAATTAATCAAACTGTTAATTGCCTGGCTTTAAGGAACGGAGAAATTGTGATCAAACGCGAACTTATTACCCATGCTGCATGGTATGATGTTGTTCGTGATTCGGTAATCAATTATGACATTACCGAAATGCCCGATCTGACAGATCTGAAGATGGAGGCCGATGTTCCATGGATCACCTTCTATAATGCAAAGACAGGTGTTGGTTTTGCCGGCATTCAATTGAGCTATGCCAATGCAGGTTTGGAATCTTCACCCCGTTTACTTAATCCGTTCTTTTACATTACCGGAGGCCCCTGGATCTATTGGGCACGCGCCTTGTCTCTGAGTTTTCTATCCTCCAATATGCAGCAAATGATTCCGGCGATGAAGGGAAATATTTTCTCGGAGAAATGGGCTTACCTGGTTTATGAAACTCCTAAAACCGGAAACCCCTGGCAGCCTGTTATCGATTTACAGAAAAAGCTGACCAACCCGCTAAGGCTCCAATTGGTTGAAGAGGTAGATGACCGGGTTTCAAAAACGGTGACTGAAATTTTTATCGATAAAGGAAAGAGTGGCTGGGAAGGACGCGAAACTGGCAGACATGCAGGTGAGAAATAGGATGAAGGTATTTATATCTTTTTAAACAATTTATAATGAGTGTTATAAAATTATTTCTTGTGTTGGTGGTTTTGGTGATCCTGGGTGTTCTGAACAATTATGCAGCCGAAAAACTATCCGCAATTGCACCATTAACCGTTAAAAGAACTCATGATTTTATGATTACCGGCGATGGAAGCAGCCCGGAATGGGTGAAAACCGAGTGGATTCCTTTAATAAAACTGGATGCCGGTGGTGAAGAGGATAAAACCCGGTTTAAAATTATCTACTCATCAAAGGGTATTTACTTGCTTTTTGAAGGAAAGGATCAAAAGATTACGACTAAATTTGACAAGGATTTTGACAACCTGTTTGAAGGTGATGTTTATGAAGTCTTCTTTCATCCCGATCCACAATACCCCCTCTATCTGGAATATGAGGTAAATCAGTTGAATAAGGAGCTCGTTTTACTCATTCCCAATATTAAGGGGAAACTTATTGGATGGAGACCATGGAACTATGAAAATGATCGGTTGGTTGTCAAAAAAATTCATATCGAAGGTGGAAAAATTGAAATGGGGGGTGTCATTAATTCCTGGAGTGCAGAACTCTTCTTCCCTTTTGCACTGTTTAACCCGCTTCCCAATGTTCCTGCAGTTAGCGGAACTACCTGGAATGCCAATTTTTACCGGCTTGATTATGATACCGGTAAGATGATCAAATGGGCCTGGATGCCGATCAATAAATCTTTTCACGAATTTGAGAAATACGGGCAGATAAAGTTTGAATAATATATTTTAATTAAAATCATAAATGATGGAAGCACAAAGGGTCGACATGTTCATTATGACGAATTCAAAGTATTTTGAAAGCTATCAGCTTAATGCAATCAGAGAGCGATTGATTACACTTGACGATTCAAGATGGTCTATGATCTCAACAGTCCAACTGAAGGATCCGACGATAAGCCTGGTTATCTCCATCCTGGTAGGCCATTTTGGTGTCGACCGGATGATAATCGGAGATGTAGGGTTGGGAATTGCAAAACTTCTGACCTGTGGCGGCATGGGCATTTGGACACTTGTTGATTGGTTCCTGATCATGGGACTAACGCGTCAGAAAAATATGGAACAAATTCAGCCGTACCTCTATTAAAACTATGAATAGAAACAAGTTGTATATTTTTTTATTTGCGGCTTGTGTATTGGGATATATTTGGGTTGCGGTAGCTTCTGATCGAAATCTTCTGAACGAAGCCGATTTTGGAATGTGTTTATTTAAACGCGTCACAAATATACCGTGCCCCTCGTGTGGGTCAACACGATCGGTGATTGCATTAATAAATGGTGATTTTTCACAGGCTTTGATGTGGAATCCCTTTGGGTTGGTATTGCTCTTTTTTATGATAATTACTCCATTTTGGATTTTAGGGGATATCTTTTTGGGAAAATCAACTTTATTCGATTTTTACAAGAGAAGTGAAAAGTTTCTGAGGCAACCACTGATAGCCGGAATGGCATTCCTGATTGTCCTGGCGAATTGGATATGGACGATATATAAAGGAATATAAATTATTATCAATCAGGTTATTTCTATTTTATTTCATCCCATTTCTAATTTATTTCTTCTTCTCCAATAAATGATTCAAAAACTTAACTGACGACTCAACATCAAGCCGTTTTGCCATGATGTGCTTAGTTGAGTCGAGAATGTAGATGACCGGCGTACTGTAAATATCATAAAGTGACCGGAAGTTTGACGAAACCGATGGGTCCCAGACATTGGTCCAGTCAAGAAGCTTATACTCAACAATTGCCTTTACCCAGTCATCCTTTTTATTTTGGGTACAAACTGCAAAAATATCAATCCCTTTGTCTTTTAAAGGGAGGTAAAGATCTTTATAAATCTGCGGAACTGTTTTTTTGCAATGGCTGCAATTGGGTTCCCAAAATAGCAGGATGGTATATTTGGAGTTCATCTGGTGGAGACTGAAATAATTTCCTTCAGAATCGGGTAATTTAAGTTCCGGAGCCAGTTTCCCGATCAGATTCGGTTTGGTTACCCTGACTTTCTCTGTAACCTTGGCAACTGCAGCCGAATCAAGCCATGTTGCTTTCCCGTCGAGGAAATAACGCTCGGCAATCTCAACAAACAGTTTATCCATTCCCATTACCTCCGAAGTTACTGCAGCATTGAGTCTTTGAAGAGAAATATATCGGAACATCTCCTCATTAGCTTTTGACATTTCAATAACCGAAATGGTTGGTTTAAGCATAGAATCGGGAATTTGCAACAAGGTATTTTTAAAGTAATTATCCAACCGGCTATCAATCAGAGGCGTTCTGATCATTCCCGGTTG
>CAIXCY010000038.1 GCA_903918045.1 uncultured Bacteroidia bacterium | reverse complement strand
TCCAGTGTTCAAGGTTTGATAGTTATCCCTATCTGGCAAGCTTCATTGGTAAGTTACTGGAAATGATTGTGATATATTCATTGTGGTTGTATTGTCGGGGTAGCCGGATTTGAACCGACGACCTCGTCGTCCCGAACGACGCGCGCTACCAAGCTGCGCTACACCCCGATTTGCCAGTTGAAATTACTTAACAAATTTAACTTATTTTATTCAAATCAAAGCAAATATCAGCTTTATTGTGATTCGTTATTTCGTATATTTATACTAATTATTAAAATATTCAAAAATGAGACACGAAATTTCAAGCCAGTCATTTAGTGAATTGGCAGATGCAGAGGAACATGATTTATTTCATTTGCTAAAAACAGCCGATAGCATTAAAGTTGGCTCGGATACCCCAATGAAAGAGGAGCTTACCCCATTGGAGTTGGATGTGTATAATTTTCTGCTGAACCTGAATAAGGATTTCCCATTAAAAAATAATGATTTCAATTTTGATTTTCTAATTAATAACCTGAATTTTAAATGTAACGCTGATGAGTTGGTTGATTCTATCCGCAACCTGGATAAGAAGTATTATACCGAATGTGCATTTGATGATTCCGGGAGTATAGTGTGGATTAAACTACTTTAATTTTAAAGGGAGAAAGGACTTTCCTGAGGAAGGGGCAAAATCGGTTCAAAGATTTCTGTATTATTGCAAAATAATTTGTTTTCTCAATCTTTAACTCCTTCATTATGAAAAAAACAATCTTAGCTATCTTTATCCTGGTTTTCTGTTTCGGTTCATTATTTAGTCAGAATACACCTTTTAACGGGATGCAAAACAGCCTGGGAAATCTCTATATGCTCTCTAATGCAAAGAGTCGCTCAATCAGTCCGGAAAATTTCACCGGTGAGAAAGGTAAGGGGGGGATGGCTAAAGTTGGTGAGGGATCAGCATCAAATGCTGCGCGTGAACTTGGACAGGGTTGGAAATTGAATCCATTTATAGAAATTCAAAAAGGTCAAACCACCACACTGGCTGAGATTGACGGGCAGGGATCTATTGAGCACATCTGGATGACTCCCACCGGTAACTGGAGATTTTCAATTCTCCGCATATATTGGGATGACGAGAAGGAGCCCTCGGTTGAATGTCCCGTCGGGGATTTCTTTGGAATGGGATGGGGCGAATATGCACCACTCCAGTCCCTGGCAGTTTGTGTAAATCCCGGTAGCGCTTTTAATTGCTACTGGCCAATGCCATTCCGGAAAAAATGCAAAATCACCATGCAAAATCTCGATGAGAAACAGATGTCGCTATATTACCAGGTCGATTATTGCCTGACGGAAGTTCCTCAAAATGCCTCCTATTTTCATGCACAATTTCACCGGACCAATCCGATTAAATATAAAGATGTTTATACTATTATTGATCAAATAAAAGGGAAAGGTCAGTATGTTGGAACCTATCTCGCCTGGCAGTCTAAAAATAACGGCTGGTGGGGCGAAGGTGAGATCAAATTTTTTATGGACGGTGACAACACTTTTCCAACGATTTGCGGAACAGGCTTAGAAGATTATTTCTGTGGCTCTTACAATTTTGATCATAAGGGTAAATACAGCCCGTTTTGCTCACCTTATTCCGGATTGCATCAGGTTATCCTTCCGGATGAAGCCTATCACTCCAGCTTACGCTTTGGATTATATCGCTGGCATATTGCCGATCCGATCCGTTTTGAAAAAGATCTGAAAGTAACTATTCAGGCTTTGGGCTGGAGAAGTGAAGGGCGTTATCTGCCGTTGCAGGATGATGTTGCTTCTGTCGCCTTCTGGTATCAAACTGAACCGCATCAAACTTTTCCTCAGCTGCCATCAAAAGATGAACTGGAAGTGAATTAGTTTCAAAAAAAATGGTAACCGTACCCCTGTCAGGATTCCGAACCCTGACAGGGGTATTGTTAATCAAAATCGATCATCGCCTTCATTACACCATCGTTGTACCCTGTCACAAGGTCAAAACCCTCTTTTGTCCGGTCAAACGGGAATCGGTGAGTTGCCATCTTGCCAACATTTACAGCATTGGTCTCCATTAATTCAAGTGCCTCTTCAACCGAATGGTTTTGTCGGCGAACGCTTTGTATACAAATCTCCTTATGACGCATTTTATCCACGCTGAAACTCCAGCGATCAAATTCAGGAATCCCGATAATCATTAGCTTTCCACCGGGTTTTAGAAGTTCTATCGCCTGATCCATCGCCTCCTGCTTTCCGCAACACTCGAAGATTACATCCAGCAGCAGCGGCTCCTCTTTAATGATTTGTTCGACGATATCTCCTTTCGCTGCATTACCAGTCCAGGTGGCGCCGCACTCTTTTGCGATGGTGAGTCTTTCTTCAATCAGATCCGTCACATAAATCTTCCCGGCTCCTTTTGCTATTGCAGGCAGGATAACGCTCATTCCAATAGGTCCGAACCCGAAAATTCCTACAGTGGCGCCTTTCACAGGAATCGACTGGTTTACAGCGTAAACACCAATGGCAAGTGGCTCACTGATTGCTGCCTCGGTATAGGTCATCGTTTCAGCAATCCTGAAACAGCTGGTTTCGGGCATAACAATGTATTCACTCAGACACCCATCTGCCTGTCCCGGGCAACCCAGAAACCGGAGTTTCCGACAAGTGTGCGGACGATTATCCTGACACTGGTCACATTCACCACAGGGCATTGCTGGCTCGATGGCAATCCTGTCACCGGGTTTTACCCTTGTAACGCTATTCCCGACACGGATAACTTCACCCGCCCCTTCATGTCCGACAGGAAATGGATAGGTCACGATCTGGCTTCCAATCTTTCCCAGTGAATAATAGTGAACATCGGATCCGCAAATGCCGACAACCTTCATTTTGATCAATACTTCATTGTCATTTTGGATTTCGGGCATCGGAAGGTTCTGCATCTCCATCGCTCTGATTCCGGTCAGGACCATTGCTTTCATAGTGAAAATAGATTATTGATGAATAGTATCTGAATTTGATATAGGAAATTTGGCTAAAGATATAGCTTTTGGGCTGATTAAGCTTTGATGCATTGTTTTTATAGTTCGAATATTCACTGTGCCATAGTTGTTCCGGACCGCTGTTGTATGTCTTTTGGATAAATTTGGGATGATTTACATTTTGGGTAAATCATGAATCATTTTGTATATTGCCACTCCTGAATCAACGGTTATCTTTGTGTTTCCAAAATTCAAAACTGACCATTTTTTTTATACCAATTAAAATAACAAAACCGTTATGCAAGTTTTATTAGGAATTATTTTTCATTCAATCGGAGGTTTTGCTTCCGGAAGTTTTTATATGCCTTTTAAAAAGGTAAAAGATTGGGCATGGGAGAGTTATTGGATTATTGGAGGGCTTTTTTCGTGGATGATCATGCCACCCCTTGCTGCCTGGCTTACCGTTCCGGGTTTTGGGACAATTATACAGGCCACTTCAGTGAGTGTCCTGGCGATTGTGTTTATAATGGGATTAATCTGGGGAATCGGAGGGTTGACCTACGGTCTTGGGATTCGTTACCTGGGCATGTCACTTGGAAACTCAGTGATGTTAGGATTTTGTTCTGCTTTTGGCGCCCTGGTGCCTCCAATTTATTATAGTTTCGCACATACTGCTGGTAAAATTTCTTTTACCCATATGTTAACTAATCCAGGAGGTCAAATGGTTTTATTTGGTGTTTTTGTCTGTCTGGCAGGTATTGCGATATCAGGTAAAGCAGGGATGATGAAGGAGAAAGAGATCTCCCCTGAGTTGAGCAAAGAAAGTGTAAAGGAATTCAGTCTTATCAAAGGGTTGATTATTGCTGTGATCTCGGGTATCCTAAGCTCATTCTTCAATTTTGGAATTGAAGCCGGCAAACCAATGGCTATCGTGGCCAATGAAGCGTGGAAGGCTCTGAATCCAAATGACGGTGAATTCCTATATCAAAATAATGTCACGTTCGTAGTCTTACTTTGGGGGGGATTAACGACCAATTTTATCTGGACAATGATTTTGAATTTTCGCAATCGTACGTATGGTGATTATACAAACAAAAAGACCCCATTGGCCAATAATTATTTCTTTGCCGCTTTAGCAGGAACAGTCTGGTTTGCACAATTTTTCTTCTACGGAATGGGAGAAAGCAAATTAGGTAATGGCGCCAGCTCATGGATTCTTCACATGTCAACAATCATTTTAACAGCCAATATGTGGGGGTTGTATAATCGCGAATGGAGGGGAGTCTCGAAGAAAACTTTCAGAACCATCGTGATAGGAATATCTGTTATTCTGCTTTCGGTTTTTATTGTTGGGATAGGAAATTCAATCAAATAATCTTTGAGATGGAGCGCTTCGCTTTTAAGATGCAGCTTAAGGCCGGATGCAAAGAGGAATACCGGAAAAGGCATGACGAAATCTGGCCTGAACTTGCTGAACTTATTCGTTCAACAGGTGTTTCTGATTATTCTATTTTTTTGGATGAGGCAACAAATACGCTGTTTGCAGTTCAGAAACAATCCGGCATTGAGTCTTCGCAGGATTTGGGTAATAATCCAATCGTCCAAAAATGGTGGGCCTATATGGCAGATATCATGGAAACAAATCCTGATAATTCACCGGTCATGAATCCGCTTGAAGAAGTTTTTTATTTGAAATAGTATCAGATTTGAAAATTTTATAATTCGGCAATTAGATAATTTTGATTATAAAAATATATTACAATGAACAAAGAATTTGTGGAGCGGGCTTATGCGCTTGCTAAAGAGCAGTATGCAGCCATTGGGATCGATACCGATGAGGCGATTTCCAAAATGAAGAGCGTCAAAATATCACTTCATTGCTGGCAAACTGATGATGTTGGAGGATTCGAAACACCCGAGGCAACTTTAGGTGGCGGTGGGATTCAGGTTACGGGTAATTATCCCGGGAAAGCACGATCAATTGCCGAGATGAAGATGGACCTTGAAAAGGCAATGTCCTTGTTGCCAGGAAAACAACGGTTAAACCTCCACGCTATTTATGGGGATTTCGGCGGAGAATTGGTAGATCGTGACCAGATCGAGATAAGGCATTTTCAGGGATGGATCGACTGGGCTAAAGACCAGGGTCTGGGTCTTGATTTTAATGCCTCCTGTTTTTCCCATCCGAAGGCTGATGATGGATTTACACTCTCCAGTAAGGATGAAACGATCCGCAGATTCTGGATTGAACATGTTAAGAGATGCAGGGTTATAGGTGCAGAAATGGGAAAACAGTTGGGCACTCCCTGTGTTCTGAATCACTGGATTCCGGACGGATCAAAAGATTTGCCGGTAGACCGTGGTGGCCATCGCGCTATTCTGCAAATGTCACTGGATGAGATTTTTGCGGTGCAATACCCCAAAGAATATCTTAAAGATTCGGTTGAGTGTAAGCTTTTTGGAATTGGCTCAGAGGCAATGGTTGTTGGTTCTCATGAGTTCTACATGGGATATGCCATTAAAAATGACAAACTTTTATGCCTCGATATGGGCCATTTCCACCCAACGGAACAAGTCGGTGATAAAATTTCTTCCTGTTTGCTTTTTCTCGATGAGCTGATGTTACATGTTTCAAGAGGTGTAAGGTGGGATAGCGATCATGTGGTGACGTTTAATGACGATATCAATCTGATTGCCCAGGAGGTTGTTCGCTGCAAAGCGCTTGATCGGGTTAATGTTGGTCTTGATTTTTTCGACGGAAGTTTAAACCGCATCGGAGCCTATGTTGTTGGAACCCGTGCGGCTCAGCAGGCGTTTCTCTTTGCACTGCTCGAACCAACAGCGATGATCAGGAAATATGAAGAACAGGGGAAAAATTTCGAAAGGTTAGCCTCACTCGAGGGGATGAAGACAATGCTTTTCGGAGCGGTCTACGATAAATATTGCCTTGACAATGAGGTTCCGGCAGGTGTTGATTATATTGCTGAAATACAGCAGTATGAAGCGGATGTTTTAAGCAAAAGATAAATTTTTTCTTCCTTATCCCTGTCAGGGTTTCAGACCCTGACAGGGATTTTTTTCTTCCTTTTTAAGCTATTCGCCCTATTCCCCTTTAAATTTTTGGTAACTTTATCAAAAATATCGGGGTTAGAAGATGACAGAATTTATAAGTAACGATCAGCTGCAGTTAGCTTTTGATTTTGTGCAATATACTGGTAAGCACATCTTTCTGACCGGGAAAGCCGGAACCGGTAAAACCACTTTCCTTCACCAGCTCAAACGGAATTCGCCAAAACGGATGGTGGTCGTAGCTCCCACAGGTGTTGCAGCCATAAATGCCGGGGGCGTTACAATTCACTCTTTTTTTCAACTCCCATTCGGACCCTTTTTACCCGCAGAGAGTTCGGGATCTCCAAACTCAGGCTCTTCTGATAATTTTCAACGTTTCAACCGCGAAAAAATTGCTATCCTTAAAAGTCTTGATCTATTAGTGATTGATGAAATCAGTATGGTGAGGGCCGATTTACTCGATGGCATTGACAGCGTGTTGCGCCGTTATAAAGATCGAAATCTCCCATTTGGGGGTGTGCAATTACTGATGATCGGAGACCTGCAGCAATTGGCCCCGGTAGTAAAGGATGAGGAGTGGAGTTTACTCAGAGCTCATTACGATACGATCTATTTTTTCAGCAGCAATGCCTTAAAGCAGACTGACTATATTAGTATTGAGCTTACCCATATCTTCCGCCAGCGCGATGAAGTATTCATCGGTTTGCTTAATAAAATCAGGGATAATAAGGCTGATCAGCAAACATTGGATGAGCTGAATAAAAGGCATTTGCCTGATTTTGTCTCCAAAGACGGAGATGGTTATATCACTTTAACGACCCATAATTACCAGTCGCAGGAGCTTAATGGTTCAAAACTGGCAAGGTTGTATGGTAAGGTTCATGAGTTTAAAGCTTCCATTGAGGGTGAATTTCCTGAATATTCATACCCCACTGATTTTGAGCTTAAACTGAAGGTTGGGGCTCAGGTGATGTTTGTTAAAAATGATATTTCGCGCGAAAAGCTTTTCTACAATGGGAAAATTGGTGCCGTTGTAAATATCGATGAGGAATCAATTTATGTCCGGTGCCCGGGTGATGAAGATGATATCGTTGTTGGGAGGGTGGAATGGCAGAATACCAAATATACCATTGACGAGCAAACCAAAGAGATTAAGGAATCGATTCTGGGAGTTTTCAGCCAGATCCCGCTGAAACTTGCCTGGGCAATCACCATCCATAAGAGCCAGGGGCTCACTTTTGAAAAGGCTATTATTGATGCCAAAGCAGCATTTGCCCATGGACAGGTCTACGTTGCGCTGAGCAGGTGCAAGACCCTTGAGGGGATGGTCCTTAGTACCCCGATTTCGAATAATTCTCTTAAAAGTGATTCCAGAATTTCGATTTTTAATGACGATATTCATCAGAATCCGCCGGGAGATGAGCTCCTGCAAGAGTCAAAGTTTGCCTTTCAGCGCTTTTTGTTATTCGAGCTTTTTGATTTTCTCCCTTTGTCGCGCCGGATGGGATATTGTACAAAATTAATGTTTGAGCATCAGGAGAGTGTTGACGCCATATTAAAGGATAATATTCAGAAAATGAACATTAGTGTAAGGAACGAGCTCCTCGATGTTTCAGAGAAATTTAAAGGACAACTTCATCAGTTGATCGCCGGGAATAAAAATATTGAACAACATGAGCCGTTGCAGGAGAGGATTCGGAAAGCATCTATCTACTTTTCGGAAAAGCTGTCGTTGATTGTTGCTGAACAAATATTGAAATTTGATCTTGAAATCGATAATAAAACGGTCAGAAAGTCTGTTAATGATGCAGTGACCAAACTTTGTGAGGATACTCATTTAAAACTCGCCTGTCTGAATGGTTGCCGGACAGGGTTTACGGTGAAGGGTTATATGGAAATCCGCGCGAAATCAGCCATTGAACCTTCCGGGACGAAACCTAAGTTCAAGAGTTCCTCTTTAGCTTCAGATGGCTTGATGCCTCATCCGGATTTATACAAGGCACTTAAAACATGGAGGGGACATAAGGCAGATGAATTTAATGTCGATACCTACATGATACTGCCTCAGAAAACGCTGCTGGAATTGATTACACACCTTCCTTCTTCACTTTCTGAGCTCAAAAGGGTTAAAGGATTAGGAACTAAGAAGATTACACAATTCGGAAAGGAGATTCTCCCAATAATTATTGAATACCGGATTCAAAATAAAATGGAACTCTCTGACCGGCAGCTTGACAATGAACCGGAGGAGGAGCCCAAAACACCAAAAGTTGACACTAAACTCGTTAGTTTCGAATCATATCAGGCTGGTAAAACAATTGCTCAGATTGCCTATGAAAGGAGTTTGACAATTTCTACAATCGAAGGGCACCTGGCTTATTTTATCGGAACAGGGGAGCTTGGAATTGACAAATTGGTCAGCAAGGAAAAAATTGCTTTGATCTCTGACTGGTTTTTGAAAAACAACACTGTAAATCTTGGTTCTGCCAAATCCGGTCTCGGTGATCTTGTAAATTACGCAGAATTAAAATGCGTTCTTAATTATCTTGTTTTTACAAAACAGATATCAGGTTAAATCGATACTTTTAACACCTGTAAACTTTTAGTGATGTTAATTAAACTCTGAATTTAATTCCGATTGGACAAATTAAGAGTTCTAACCAGGTCCACATCGCATCTAAATATTTAAAAATATTGTTAAAATAAACTTAAAACGATGAGTATTAAGAGACAAAAACAGCTTTTTAAAATAATTCTGATTTCAGGATTCTTTTTAATTCAATCAATTTCATTCGCCATTCCTTCGGGCGGCCTTTCCAGTATTAGTTTAATCCCGAAGCCTGTTTCGGTGACTTCGGCTCCCGGGAATTTTTCATTAACTAAAAAAAGTTCAATCTGTATTTCTGGCAAGAGTCATGAACTCACAACTATTGGAGAGTATCTGTCCGGAAAATTAAGAACTGCAACCGGTTTTGAAATGGTTGTAAATGCTGCTGCAAAAACGAAAGCTTCCGGAAATATCTACCTGTCTATTTCAAAGTTTGATAAGCAGTTGGGAGATGAGGGATATCAACTCTCAATCAAAGGAGGGATGATTAATCTTAGCGCCAATAATCCGGCAGGCTTGTTTAATGGCATTCAAACCATCAGACAGTTACTTCCGCCCAAGATTGAAAGTTCTTCGATACAGCCCGGTCCATGGCAAATTCCTGCAGGGACAATCCGCGATTTTCCGGAGTATTCTTATCGGGGAGCGATGCTGGATGTTGCCCGCCATTTTTTCCAGGTAGATGATGTAAAGAGGTATATCGATCAAATCTCGGCGTATAAGATGAATGTGCTACACCTTCATCTTTCTGATGACCAGGGGTGGCGAATAGAGATTAAAAAATGGCCTAAGCTAACCTCTATTGGGGGCAGTTCACAGGTTGGTGGTGAAAAGGGGGGATTCTATACTCAAAAGCAATATTCTGAAATCGTAAAGTATGCATCCGAACGGAACATTACCATTATCCCTGAAATTGATATGCCAGGACATACCAATGCATCACTTGCGTCATATCCTGAATTAAATTGCAATAACAAGGCAACCGAACTTTACTCCGGGACAGAAGTTGGATTTACCTCGTTATGCACCTCAAAAGATCTTACTTATCAATTTATTTCTGATGTTCTGAGCGAACTTGCTGAAATTACACCTGGCCCCTATTTACATATCGGAGGTGATGAATCTCATGTTACAAAACTTGAGGATTATATACCGTTTGTAAACCGGGTCCAGGAGATCGTCGGTAAACTTGGGAAAAAGGTAATTGGCTGGGATGAGATTGCCCTATCTACACTTAGGCCCAACTCTTTTGTACAGTATTGGGCGAAGGCCGAAAATGCAGTTTTAGGTGTTAAACAGGGCGCCAAAGTGATCATGTCGCCGGCAGCAAATTCGTATCTGGATATGAAATATGACTCAACGACTCTTCTGGGGTTGCATTGGGCAGGTTATGTTGAAGTGGACCAGTCCTATAACTGGGATCCGGCAACGCTGGTCAAGGGCGTTGCAAAAGAGAATATTTTGGGTGTTGAAGCACCTCTGTGGACTGAGACTGTGACCAATATGAACGAACTTGAGCAGATGGTTTTTCCCCGGCTTTTAGGGATTGCTGATTTGGCATGGCGATCTTCTTCATCAGGAAACTGGAACGAATATAAGATCAGGTTGGGAAATCAGGCTGAACGGTTAAAAGCATTAAATATTGCTTATTACCCCTCAAAATTGGTTCCCTGGGTAACACAATTGAAAAATTAAGGAATTAATCCATTAGCCCAATAATAGCTGAGGTCTCGTGAGATTCACCCGGTGTCAGGCAAATAGTGTTGTCAAACGAATTTACCGCTTCAATGCAAATGAACCTTCGATAAGCTTCATTTGGCATATCCTCCATCCTGGCGCAATTTACCGCTCCCGGATTCCATACTGTGGTCACCTTACTTCCTGCTTTTGCGACGCTTATTTTTCGTTTAAATTTTAGATCCTTTATGATGCATGTCGCTTCGGTATTGTAATAATTCCGATCCTCCATTTGGTTTATTTTGAGCTTTGTGGTATCCTGGATAAAATCGCCTGGTTCATTGTTTTTATGAAATCTGGCTCCGTGAAGGCCCTCAATGGAAATATCCTCAATCGCTGATAAATTGTAATACGAGTGTAGAGCACAGGAATAATCAAACTGTATCCGTGAGGTATTTGTTATTTTCAAGGTTACTGTGAGTGTTTTTCCCACAGTAAATGTCATTGCGGCACTAAAATCATAAGGCCAGTAAACCTTTGTCTGGGGAGAGGAATGAAGTTCGAGTCTGACAAGGGTTTCGCCATTTGACAGGGAGGCTGTTTCGGTTACCTGCCAGTTTATAAGTCTCGCCAGGCCATGCTGAGGTCTGGCCGGATCGGATTTATGTGGACCAAACCAGGGAAAGCACACAGGTATACCCCCTCTGATTGCTTTTCCAACTTCATATTTGCTCATTGGGCTTACCCACAAAATGTCATGTTCATCTTTCGGTTTGAAACTTATTACCTGAGCGCCGTACAGACTAATTTTCGCATCAGCATACTGGTTGGAGATATGGATGAAAATTAAATCGTTTTTTTGCTGATTAAACATTAAGCTCCCCGGAAGCGTAAATTTCTCATTTAATTCCTGAATGTATGTCATAGGTCTCAATTATTAACTGGCTTAATAAAATTTGGTGTACTAATTTGGTTACGTCTTAAAATTGGAATCATACTTATTTTCTCCCCCTGTTGTAGAGTAAATATCCGAAACTGAACTGCAGGTAATACTTTGGATCACTGCCGCTGTAATAGTTCAGAAGCAGGCTGGCTGGCCCGAGGGGAGTATGAATTACGATTCCTCCGCTACCCAGGAAGGCTTTTGCTGAAAAAAGATTGTCGTTATAATAGGGTATATTGTTTGTTCCGCTCAACACTTCTCTGAATGGCTGGAAATAATATCCTTCGAAACGGAGGTGCGAGGATGGGGAAACCGGAATTATTGCTTTTAGTCCACCGGCAACAAAGTTGTTTGACCTCAGGTAATCAAAATATCTGATTGTACTGTTGACAGTTGGGGCGAAACTTTGAGCAGCTAAATTCGTGGCGGTGTAATTATGAAAGAACCCCATGTTGGAAAAATTGGAGTTTGCCGTAACCCCCAAGGTCAACCATTTAAATGTTTTAAAATACCTCTCGTAACCAAGATCCAATTGCAGATAGTCATGACTCTTGCTATACGGAGTATTAAGCAAACTGGTACTCCCCGGATCCTCTTTTTCTGTTCCGAAAATATAGCTTGTTTCAAATTTAAACATTTTTCCTTCAGTCGGATATTGCTTTTTATTGAAGGCTTTTGTTTCGAAACGAAGGTGCAGATTGCCCGCAGTAAAGGTCGTGCGGTCCGGCGTGTCATTCTTGGTGTAATCAAAGGTTTGATAGTAGTCATCCACCTGATTCAGAAAGTCGATTCCCGCTTCCCATTTGGAGGAGGTTTTTGCGGGAAAACCAATATTCAGCTGAATATTATCATCATTTCGAATCACATAGTGCGATAGTTTGTTTTCGAAAAATAGCTGAGTTGAACCGGAAAAGTAATCAGTCCGGTTTTTAATGAAATAGAGTTCAAGTGAGAGTGGCTGCCTTGTTGTAAAGTTAAAACGTGATCCCGCCATAAAGGAGCTGTAGAATTTTCCAACCTGAATATTGGATTGGATTGTAATGGGAAGATTATTGAATAGCCGGTAGTCGAAGCCGATAAAACCCTGATTGACATCTGAAAGTGAAAAATAGCCACCAACGCCAACTGCGAGCGGTTTTTTTTGCTCGGCTTTCAACTGCAGCTCATAGAATCCTGCCTCACTGTTATAATCAGCAGTGGGCAATAGGGTCTGGATTTTGTCATCAGCCAGAATCTTGAAATATTCCTGTCGAAGTTCTTCCAGATTAAATGTCTTTGATTTATGGCGGATCGACTGGATAATATAGTGTCTTTGAGAGCCATCTACCCCCGATACCTGAATATTGCCGAATTTCATAGAAGGGCTTTTACTGCGGTACTCCTCCCTTTGCCTGGTTAGCTTCTCGAGGTCAAAACGTCTTGATACACGCGATTTTATCTCCTTCATTTGGGCCATTGCAGACGCATATCCCACCTTTTCAATCTCATCAAGTCTTTCAAAATCAAGAAGTGCAATATGATCTACAGGCGATTTTATCGTAATTCCAATACTGTCCGGAATTGTATAATTTGTTTTCCGGACCATCATGTTTTCGATTTGAAGTTTAATATCGTTCTTGCCAGGCTTATTATCCTTTTGGCCGACAACACTCCCAACTGTAAATTCGGGATGAAAATCCTGAAGCATTACATCGGCCGGGAAATTATTGACCAATCCTCCATCGAAAAGTAAAACACTGTCAATTTCGATCGGCTTAAAATAGAAAGGGAAGGTCATTGATGCCCTTATTGCCGACCCCAAATCGCCGGATCGGAAAATAACGGGTTCGCCACGGTAAATGTCGGTGGCCACGCATCGGAATGGGACAAACAAATGATCGAAGTTATTTCCTGCAACGGCATTTGCAGGGCTGAAAAGTTCCATGAAACCGAAGTCCATCTGTCCCGAAGGGATCAGGTTTGTAGGGAGTGCGAGCTGCATTTTATCCTCTTTACGGTCAAAATTCAGATCGATAAAGGATGGATTTTCGTCAAGCTGTTTGAAAAAATAGATATATTTTGGAGGAATTATTCCTGATGACCAGTGTTTGAAATCTTCCGACTTAAAGAGGGTTTCCATCTCATCGGGAGAGTAGCCTGCAGCGTATAACCCTCCTATGATTGCACCCATAGAGGTTCCGGTGATATAATCAATGGGAATATTATTCTCCTCGAGAGCCTTGATTACGCCAATATGCGCAAGCCCCTTGGCGCCCCCACCGCTTAGTACCAGCCCCACTTTTTGCCCAAACCCGGCTAGCGTAGTGAAAAACAGAATAGCTAAGATTAGGCAGATAACCTTCTTCATGATTTGAATTTCAATAAATTAGATGATTAATGATATTCAATTTTGTGCTTTAGTGACTGAAATCCCTCTCCCAGTATCTCACTCGCGTCCATGATTGTAATAAATGCCTGCGGATCAATTTTATTGATGTGTTCCTCCAGAATGGCAACTTCCCTGCGGTTTACTACAGTGAAGATAATATTTTTTTCAGTATTTGTGTACATCCCGACCCCTTTAAGATAAGTGCCGCCCCGTCCCAGATCATTGATGATTTTATCACGGATATCATCATGTTTATCGGAGATAATTATAAGTGCTTTATTGTAATTGGCCCCTTCCAGGATTAGGTCCACGGCACGTCCGGTAATATAAATAACAATCATGCTATAAAGCGGAATTTGCCAGTCTTTAAATGCCGCAAGAGCGACCAGAACAATGGCTGAATCTACCCAGATAAGCATCTGTCCAATTGGAATTCGGGTGTAACGGGTAATCACCATTGCAATAATATCGCTTCCACCCGAAGTGGCGCGGGCTTTAAATATCAATCCAAGCCCGATTCCGGTCAGAACACCTCCGAAGATACAAGAGAGCAAAACATCGTTCACCAGTGGGGCATCTCCAACTTCACGCATCCAGGTAATGCCATCCATAAAGATTGATGAGGAGATAAAGCCGTATATTGTTTTGGTACCAAACTGTTTGCCAAGAAGTTTTATTCCGAAATAGGTTAGCGGAATATTAACCAGCAGGTTAAAGAGCCCAATCGGAAATCCTTCGGGCCAAAAACTCATCCCCTTGGAGAGGTAGTGAACAATAATTCCCAGGCCGTAGATACCCCCCGGAACGATTTTATGGGGGGTTATAAAAAACACAAACCCTGCAGCCATAATAAATGAGCCGAGGGAGATCAGACCGTAGTCAATAAACAAACGTTTTGTGAACAGTTTTTCTTTGGAGAGGAAGGTCATAAACAACATCTAATTTTCTATAAAATTAGAAAAAAAAAGGGTTCCTGTTGGAGGAACCCTTTTAAAGTTGTTGTTCTTAGAATCTTTTTTCTTTGATACGGGCTTTTTTCCCTGTCAATTCGCGAAGATAGAACAAACGTGCCCGACGAACACGTCCCATACGGTTTACTTCAATGCCATCGATAAACGGGGAGAAGAAGGGAAAAATCCTCTCTACACCAATATTTCCAGACATCTTGCGAACGGTGAATGTTTTTGTTGTTCCGGTCCCTTTAATCTGAATTACGGTTCCCTTGTAATTCTGAATTCTTTCCTTAACACCTTCGACAATCTTGTAACTAACTGTTATCGTGTCGCCAGCGTGAAAGGTGGGAAGTACTTTCTGTTCACCTAAAAACGCATTTTCTGCAATTTTAATCAGATCCATCTTGATTGATTTTTACGATATTTTTAACGAACGCAATATTCACAGTGTCTATTTGTTTGCTGTCAGAGATTGCGTACGGAACTGGCCGCAAAAGTAGATAAAATTTCCGTTAAAAAACAACTACAAATTAAGTTTTTTCCGGATTACTTCAGGGATCGCAGCCTTATGAACCATGATCGCGGTAGTTTTATAACGCAAATAAGGTTGAGAAGCAAAAAAATATCCCTTATACTGATTGTAACTTCCCCATGAGTTCTTCACTTTGTAATAGGTGGTGCCATTTTGATCCTTCGCAAGACCGATCAGATGCATGGCATGGTCATCGGTAGTTTCAAGATTATCAAAAGCTATCTGCCTGATTTCCTGGGTGATTATCATCTCTTTTTCCGGTTTGTCGAATTTGTAAAAAGTTGCGTCTTTCTCCTTCTCTGAAAGGCTGTCCCATTTGGCCAACTCGACAGAATCCATCGCCTTAACTGTTTTATCGGGTACGACGGCTATCCCTTTGGCAGATGTTGCAAATCCCTTGTCACTTACATCGGCTGCCCACAACACAGAATACCCATTTTGAATCGAAGATTCCACAATTTCCTGAAGTTCATCGAGCGGAACATTGTAAAACTGGCTCCAAAGCCAGTTGTCAGAGACCTCAAGGGTAAACAATTCATAAAAAGGGTGATGCGTAAAAGAGGTAATTTGTACATAATCATTCCCGTTTATTCCGCAATAATCGGATGCAAACGATTTTGGAGTATAACTTCTGCCCTGATATTCAAATTTTTCCGGAAGCTCACCAAGATAAGAATCAATTGTGCAATTTACCGCGTTATCCCATACCTTAGTCAGCTTCTTATTTTTGTTTTCGACCACCGCCTCAACCATTTTTAACAACACCTCATCCATTTCACCATGGATATGTTTATCTCCGCCATACTTTATTCCGGGGAATATCGATTCCGGAACAAGTCCATAATTTTTTGCAACATAAACATCATCAAAGAGTTCACCTCCGGGACTGAAATTCAGTTTTCCCTGTAATCGGACATATTTCATAGCTTTATCCCGATAGCAATGGCTCACTTCAAACATCTCGGATAGATCAACTTCAGGTTTACCCATTCTCAACATTTCTGCTTCAAAAAACGACATTCCGGCAAATGACCAGCAGGTCCCCGTTTGGTACTGGTTTTTCACTGAAGTATGCGGTATCTCTTTGAATAGTTTAAAAGTATAACCCTCCTCTGCCTTGTTTTTGCCATTTGCTACGGTAAAACTTAAAACTATAAAAGCGAGAATTAGCCCTTTCCCAATTGTCTTCATGATAAATTTAAAGTATGAAATTCTGGCGCGAAAAGTAGTGAAACAGATCGGATATGAGCGTTTAAATTAGGATTAGAATAATTATAAATTGCCGGAAGCCAGGAATATCGCGCTATTTAACGAATTGGAACAGATTTTCTACGGGTGTGTCACTCCCTTTATAAACTATCTTTTCTTGGGTAATTGAAGATTTAGTCCCCGGAACAAATCCTATGGTACCTGTTGAAATATAATTGAGAGCTGCGGTAAGACAACCATCTGTTAGTGCACCCCAGTCTTGTGAAGGAGTATCATTGACCGGAAAATCGGGGGGTATTCCATTAAAATAGTCGGTATATCCCTGTGAATTAACATTTTGAAAGCTGATCGGAGCCACCGCGATATTTAGTTTTATATCGCCTGTAATATTCATTCCAACGGGTTTTCCTTGTGTTGCCGAACCTATGAGTTTTAAATTCATGTAAGGCATTAAACCCGAAATAACCAATTCACTTGCAGATGCTGTTGATGAATTGGCAATCACGACCAGCTTATCCAGTTGAACACTGTTGTTTTTAAGTTTGATGCTCTCTGTAAAATTCAGATTTGTATGCTTGTCGTTGTATTTTAGCGTATTGTATATTTTATCCTTATGAAGTTTTCCTGCCAGTATAGCAACCAGCGAATCGGCACAATACAGTGTTCCACCCCCGTTATAGCGAAGATCAAGAATCAAATCTGAGATTCCGGCACTTGAAAAATTATCGAATACCGTATTCAGCTCTTTTACTGAACTCCCCAGAAATTCATTGAACACCAGATATCCAATCTTCCTCCCCGAAATAGGATAAATATTCGAATATTGAACTGAGTTTATCACGATAGCACCCTTGGTTAAATTGACCGTAGATTCGGTTCCGTCATTTGCAACCAGGTTAAATACGTTGCTAGAATTTGAAAGGGCGGTATTAATTTCGCTTACCGACATTGTTGAGACCAGTTTTCCATTGAGCGCCTTGATTTGCCATCCCCGCTTAATCCCGGCCTTTCCCATGGCGCTGTTATCATAAACATAGATTATACGGAGCAGATTTTGTGCATCATACTTTATTCCAGCACCCCATCCCGTAGTTACCCCATTTTGGAGTAAATTGAGCATATCTGTATAGGTCATTGTAAAACTCCATCGGTCCTTACTGTTTTTTACAGTACTTATGTATTCTTCAGGAGTTTTAAAGGTTGTCAGATCAACCGAAGGCATTGTGTTATACCAGAGGTACAAATCGTTAAACGTATCGGAAGTGAATTTAACCTTTGAATCAACTAATTGATATGCAGTGGTTTGTTTCTCTTTTTTGCAACTGAAATTCAATACTAACAGGAGGAGAAACATTAAACGGGTAATCCTAATCATATTTTTTTTTGGGGATAAGTCATGCGGACATGATAGATATTGAGTAATTTTTCAAGAAATATTTTTTTCAGCAATGTAATATCCTTGAAGGTAAGGGGGACCTCATCGAGTTGACCCGCTATGATCTTTTGCTTAAAAATAGTTTCGATCAGCTCTTTTAAGGTGTTACTGTCTTTTTTATCCAGGCTTCTGGAAGCGGCTTCGATACTGTCAGCCAACATTACAACAGCCGTTTCGCGTGTTGATGGGACGGGTCCTGGGTAGGTAAATAAGGCTTTATCGATCTGCTGATCCGGTTTGTTTTTTAATTCAATATAGAAATAGCCGGTAATCGTCGTTCCATGGTGAGTTTTGATAAAGTCGATGATTTGTTCAGGAATTTTGTGTTTACGGGCAAGTTCTACACCGCTACTGACATGATTCATAATGATTTCAGCGCTCTCTTCGGCTGAATGGTGATCATGCGGATTAATGCCGATCGTCTGATTTTCTGTAAAGTAAAGTGGGTTGATAAGTTTTCCGATATCGTGATATAGGGCGCCAGCCCTTACTAACAAAGGGTTTCCTCCGACACCTAAAATGGCCTCCTCGGCAAGATTCGCAACCTGTAAGGAATGTTGAAATGTACCAGGCGCCTCTTCAGCAAGTTTTCGCAGCAATTTCTGATTGGAATAGGACAATTCGATAAGTGTCACATCTGAAACAAAGCCAAATGATTTTTCGATAACAAAAACCAAAAGGTAGGTGATTAAGGTGAGAGCCGCATTAATCAGGAACCACTTCATCATTTCCCAGTCAATTCCTGCTAAATTGGCTTCCTGTATCAGCGATATTCCGATATAGGTGAATGCATATACGAAGAAGATTATTAAGGTGGTCAGGATCAGTTGATCTCTCCTTTGAAGGTTATTCTGACTGATGACGGCAATGCTTCCTGCAGGGATCGAAAGTAGGATGAATTCATATCCGTTCGGAACCATGAAACCAACAATCAATGCGGTGATTGTGTTTACGAAAATGGCGAGACGGGCATCCAAAAATGTCCGGATAATTAAGGCTAATGCGGTAAATGGGACGATATAAATCGGAAGGTTACTTGTTGAAACGATAATCCGGCAGAAGAGGATCATCAACACCATCATAAACAGTGTAAAGGTGATGTCTCGTTTAGATCGTAATAATTTCCGCCGTATGTTATAAACAAACAGGAATAACGTTATCATCAGCATGCTGATAAACAGTGCTTTGCCTATGATGATCAGGTAGTATTTTGTGAGATCGCCACGACTTTTCTCGACAGCAGATTTCAGCGATTCAAGGATAAGAAATGTGCGTGGCGAGATTACATCTCCTTGCGAAACGATCCGTTCACCCTCCTGTACCACGCCGAAAGTAGTAGACAGATTTTCGAGAATTTTATCTTTTTCTTCCTCTGTTTTATCGGAATCGAATACCAGGTTGACTGCCAGATAATCTTCTGCATGAAATTTTCCGATAATCTGTTTTAAATCAGGATCACTGTTTTTAAGTTGTTCCAGGGCTCCGTTTGCTTCAGCATAGGCGCTCTTTAATGAATATAACTGGCCTGAAGAAACCTTTTCCGCCAGATTGCCTTTCACAACCAAAACCTCACTTGGCGCTGCCCCTGACTGATAGGCAACCGATCCTGCTTCGAGGATTCCCGTTCTGTAGATTTTTTCAAAGACAGTCAACACCTTGCCTTTGACTACCCTTGGGTAAAGAATTTCGGTATTTTCCCGCAATGTAATCTCATCGATTTTTAAAGAAAGGGCTATGATTTGTTGTTTTTCAACCGAGTCACGCATCACAAAATAAGGAGTTAACGACTTAAGCAGCGAATCCCGCTCTTCTTTTATAGCCTTTTCAGATTTCAGGATCGCAAAGTCAAAGGGGGCAATCAGCGTTGAATGCATCCATGGTCTCCCTTTCTGGAATTCGTAACGGAACCGCCCCTCCTGAGGCAATGCAAAAAAGAGAACTAAGGCAGTAATAATAAATATGGAGGTGATGTAAATCGTATGCCAGCTTTCTGATTCAAACCATTTTCTCTTTTGCATCTTTATCCTTTTCTCATTAATACTGCCTGAAGCATCAACCAAATTATTTGTATTTTTGGGAATAATCAAAAGTAGTCATTTTTTAATGAGATACGGTATCTCCAACCTCAGTATTGTTCCCGTGCGGTCTGAACCTCGCGAAAAGGGCGAAATGTGCACTCAAATACTTTTTGGCGAGCACTATGTGATTTTAGAAGAGAGCGCTAAATGGTGCCTTATAAGGCTTGACTTTGATGGTTCAGAAGGGTGGATCGACCGAATCATGGTCAACGAAGTGAGTGAACAGAACTTCTTTCAATTGGCCGAAAACCCTTGCGTTGTGACGACCGATGTCTTTAATATCGTTCAACGGGAGGGTGACTATACGAATTTTTTGATTGTCGCCGGTAGTTCATTACCCCATTTTGACCCCATATCCAAAATGTTTAGGATTGGGGAAGTTGTCTATAATATTCTGGGAAATAGTATTTCCTCAAATTCACGTGATATTCGGGAAGTAATTATCGAAAACGCCCTTAAATATTTCAATTCTCCGTATCTTTGGGGAGGAAGGTCCCCTTTTGGAATCGATTGTTCCGGTTTTGCACAAATATTATATAAAATGGGTGGTGTGACAATTCCGCGGGATGCCGTTCAGCAGTCAACCCTTGGAAATAACCTGAGTTTTGTGGAAGAGGCATTACCCGGAGACCTGGCTTTCTTTGACAATGACGAGGGGGCTATTACCCATGTGGGGATCATCTGGGAAAAACATAAAATTATTCACTCCTCGGGGAAGGTTAGAATTGATAATGTTGATCATTTTGGAATCTTCAATATTGATACCGGACGTTATACGCATCAGATGAGACTAATGCGTCGTTTAATTAACGATTGAATCACCAATGACTGCTAAAAGCTGAAACTATGGGACATCTTGAGATTGTTGGTTATCTGGCTGCAATACTTATCGTTATCTATATTGTATGGCGTAACGCCGATAAGGAGAAGGCGGAAAACAAGGAAAAGGAAATTGACTTAAAATATTCCTATAAATATCCACGTTTGGCCATGACCGTGGATGCGATTCTTATTTCCGAAAATAGTGCCCCCAAAAAGGTCTTGCTGATTCAGCGAAAATTTGAACCCTTTAAAGGTTTCTGGGCCCTGCCGGGCGGATTTGTCGGTATGGACGAGACCCTAAAGACGGCCTGTAAACGGGAACTGTTCGAAGAGACCGGATTGAAAGATATCCCGTTGAAACAGTTTTTTACGTTTGATGCTGTTGGACGTGACCCACGTCACCGCACGGTTACAACCGTTTTTTACGGGGTT
>CAIXCY010000037.1 GCA_903918045.1 uncultured Bacteroidia bacterium | reverse complement strand
GTCTCTTCAGCTAAAATTCCTGCATCGTTCAACGCCCTGATATAAATTTCAGGATTCGGCTTTCGCATCCCCATCTCATGTGAATAGAAATTTCGCTCAAATAAATCGTAGAAAGGATAGCCATAGACAGTTTCAAATTCACGGTGAAACTTGATCCGGTGAATTTCGTTCGTGTTGCTTAATAAAAATATCCGGTATCTCTCTTTTAAGATTTCCAGATAGCGGATTCTGTCTTGTGGGATATCGAGAATCATCGCTGACCATGCTTTATCAATGGAGCTGTCCTCAATTTGGTCGTGAATCATCTGTCTTACAGAATCACGAAAGGCCTCGGGTGATGCATTCCCACTTTCCAATTGAAAAAATAGCTCTTTTGCCAAAGACTGATTATGCTCCCCGTAAAAATCGTTCCATCCCAGCTTCCTGAACTCATTTACAGTGAGCTGAGGATCGATATTGAGAATCACCCCCCCAAGGTCAAAAATGATATTGCAAATCGGTTTAATCGCCATTTCAAGTTGTTTAATGAACAAAGATATTGGTTTTGTGGTTACATTATTGTTAGGCGAATTATGAAATCTGAAAATTCATATTTCCGTTAGATTTTTATTTTGACTACCCTATATTTTTTTATAATTAGTGACACTTATGAGCAATGACCATTATCACCATCGTCCAACCAATGGCAAGAGCCTGATATTATCCATAATTCTCAATATTGGAATCACTATTGCTCAGATTATCGGTGGATTGGTATCGGGTAGTATGGCCCTCCTTTCTGATGCTGCTCACAACTTCAGCGATGTACTTGCACTACTATTTAGCTTTATAGCAGAAAAACTATCGGGTCGCCAAAGAACACTCAGACAGACCTTTGGATATAAACGGGCTGGGATATTCGCAGCATTTATTAATTCAGCAACGCTGATGATTGTCGCAACAGTTCTGATTCAGCAGGCCATTGAGCGGCTAATCCATCCACGTCCGATTGAAGGGAATATCGTAATTTATCTCGCCGCACTGGGAATCCTTTTTAATGGTGTAAGTGCATTGCTTGTAAAGAAGGGGGCCGAAACCGATATCAACATGCGCTCTGCCTATTTACACCTTTTCACCGATATGCTAACCTCTGTTGGCGTTTTCGTGGGTGGCTTTGCAATCACTTTTCTCGACTGGTATTGGGTTGATGGAGTGTTGACTATTTTAATTTCCATTTACCTTATCTATAGCAGTTGGGGGATTTTTTATGCAGCATTACGAATTTTTATGCAGTTTACCCCATTACATATCAATATCGAGGAGATTGCTGTTGAGATTGCCCAAATCGAAGGGGTAAAAAATATTCACCATGTGCATGTCTGGAGGCTCGACGATCATGAAATGATGCTGGAGGCGCATCTGGATCTCAAGGAAGATTTCAGAATCTCCGATTTCGAAATTATACTGGATAGGGTGGACCTGATTCTTGACCGCCACGAGATCCACCATTTTAATATCCAGCCCGAATGGGAGAGAAGTGATGAAAAGTCACTGATTAATAATCTGGATCATTGAATTCCTGTCAAGACGAATTATTCCATGAATCCAGCTGCCAGTCGCCAGTAGCCAGTCGCTAGTCACCAGTCACCATTCTATATACCTAGATACGGTTAGAATAAATACACACTTCAGGGTATTGTCTATCCGTGTTAATCCCCCCATTTTTGTATCAGGGTTAGTTGCAATTGTTAATGCTTGCAATAAACCTGACTTACTTGAAAAGAATTCATTTTTATTGGTTTGAATATGAAATATTTAATGTATTAGATTGAATCATCTCATACCATTGAATATCATGAAGATCATTAATAAGGCTTAATTTCAGGTACAAAAATAATTAGGTTATTTCCGATTTACTATGAAGAAATTTATTTTAGGGATTATATTTTTATTCGTGGTCGTTGGCAGTTTTGGACAAACGACAAACGATGTATTAAACTTATTAGTGAAGAAAAAAACCATTACTCAGGATGAGGCAGATTCAATACGAGCCGAGGCTGCAATAAAACAACAGGATGTGGACGGCAATAAAAAAAGCTTTTTTGCCACCACCGGAAGACCATTGCAATTGACCGGTTATTCCCAGGTCAGGTACCAGTTTATTCAGCAGACCGGAAAAACTGACGGCTTCGATATTCGCAGAGCACGGCTCGATCTTCAGGCCAATGTAAGTCCGTACTTTTCGTATAAATTACTTGCCGATTTTGCAGGAAGTCCTAAGTTATTGGAAGCTTATGCGGAACTAAAGCTAAAGGATTATTTCAATATAACCATTGGGGAGGCAAAGATTCCGTTTTCGTTCCAAAATCTGCTTTCTGACAGTAAGATTGAGATATCTGACAGGGCGCAGGTTGTTGAGGCATTGGTTTCACGTTCAACAGATGTGATTGGAAATCAAAATGGACGTGATATCGGAGTACAGGTAGGAGGTAGCTTTCTGAAATCGAAACACCGGTATTTACTGGATTACAAAGTTGGATTGTTCAACGGGGCTGGAATTAATGTCGCCGACAATAACAACAATAAAGATCTTGCCGGAAGGCTGGTGGCTCACCCCATTGAAAGTCTTTCAATGGGTGGATCATTTTATTCAGGCACCGGTTTTTATGGCACACCAACGGCTGCAAACCATGTTCGTAATCGCACAGGCATTGAGTTGAACTATGAATATCAACGCTTTTTACTCCGCTCTGAATATATTGAAGGGAAGGACGGAGCTATTAAACGAAACGGTTGGTATGCCGAAACCGGGTATTTCCTAATCCCATCCCATTTCCAATTGGTTTTGAGGTATGATACAAATGATCCAAACAGTGCTGTTTCAAACAATGCAACGACCAATTATCTCCTTGGGGGAACCTACCATTTCAATAACTGGTCTAAAATTCAGGCAGCATTTACAATTATTAAGAAAGAGGCCAGTTCAAAAACAAACAACATGGGGGTCATTCAATATCAAATAAGTTTTTAAAATAGATAATCAAAAACATGAAAAATAAATTATTTTTGGGGATATTAGCATTATTATTATCCAATTTGCTGGGTTCTTATCAGACTTTTGGTCAGGATAAACTTGAAGGAAGACTCTCTTTTTCCGGTGCCTTTGCCCTTTATCCGATGGCTGTAAAATGGGCAGAAGAGTTTAAGAAAGCCAATCCGGACGTTAAAATTGACATTTCAGCGGGTGGAGCAGGGAAGGGTATGACCGATGTTTTAAATAACATGGTTGATATTGGAATGGTTTCGCGCGATATCAATCCGGAGGAGGCAAAAAAAGGGGCATTCGGATTTGCCGTGACTAAAGATGCTGTAGTGGCCGTGGTCAGCGCTCAAAATCCGGCGCTAAATGAGGTCTTAGCGGTTGGATTAAAGCCTGATGCCGGGAATGATATCTGGATAACGGGTAAGGACAAAACCTGGGGACAGGCCTTTAACTCCAAATCAAAGACTCCACTGCATATTTATACCCGTTCTGATGCTTGTGGTGCAGCCGAAGTTTGGGCAAAATATTTTGGAAAAAAGCAGGAAGACCTTTTAGGAAGCGGAGTATTTGGTGACCCGGGATTGGCTTTAGCTGTAAAGAAAGATCCAATTGGTATTGGATTCAATAATATTGGATATGCCTACGATTTCAATACCAAGAAACAAATAGCCGGGATAAGGGTAGTTCCGATTGACTTGAATAAAAATGGCAAAATTGATCCTGAAGAGGATTTTTACGGCACAATGAACGATTTAATCGACGCAATTGCAAAGGGGAAATATCCATCCCCTCCGGCTAGAGATCTTTATTTTGTTACCAATGGAAAGCCATCCAATAAACTGGTGATCGCCTTCCTGAAATGGGTATTGGCCGATGGTCAAAAATTTGTCAATGAAACCGGTTACATCAATTTGTCCGGCGAAATTGTTAAAAAAGGACTCAAAAGTTTAAATTAGAATGCTAAAAAGTAGATTACTGAAAGATAAGATAGCCCGACACTACATGTTGTTTGCAACTGTAGTGTCGATATTTTTTCTGTTTCTTATTGGCGGAGGACTGTTTTATAAGTCGCTTCCGATTATGGAGGAGAAGAGTCTTTGGACACTCCTCACCACAAGTAACTGGCGTCCATTTAAAGGTGATTTTGGTTTTGCTTCCTATATTCTGAGTACACTGTTTGTTACGGGAATTGCAATTGTTATCGCATTGCCGCTGTCATTACTCACCTCAATCTATATTATTGAGTATGCTTCACCAAAGATTTTACGGGCATTTAGTTCAGTAGTGGATCTCCTTTCGGGAATACCTCCTGTTATTTACGGCGTTTGGGGTACTCTGACTATCGTTCCGTTTATATCCGAAAAGCTGGCTCCCCATTTTG
>CAIXCY010000036.1 GCA_903918045.1 uncultured Bacteroidia bacterium | reverse complement strand
TGTATCAAAGCCATTCATTCACGGCCTAGGATATAACCGGGTATTGACGTTGTTTGATGGTGTAAGACAGGAAGGTCAACAATGGGGAGATGAACATGGCGAGGAAATAGATGAAAATGCAGTGGAACGAATTGAAGTTGTGAAAGGACCAGCAAGTTTAACCTATGGTTCAGATGCCTTGGCCGGAGTTGTTAATTTACTTCCTGCAATGCCTGTCCCTGACGGAAAAATAAAAGGTCAGTTGCTTGCAAACTACCAAACAAATAACGGACTTTATGAATCCTCAGTCAAGCTGTCCGGAAATAATAATGGTCTGGTTTGGGGTGGAGTGATTTCTCATAAACTGGCGACAAATTACCAAAATAAAAACGACGGACGAGTTTATGGTACAGCATTTAAAGAAACAGATTTAAGTGGCAACATTGGATTGAATAAAAGGTGGGGCTATTCAAATCTCAATTTCTCAGTTTTTGATGATTTGCAGGAAATACCTGACGGCAGCCGTGATTCAACAACCCGGAAATTCACCAAACAAATCACAGAGGATGACCTTTTCAGACCAATCGTTTCAAGGGCTGAATTAAATTCATATAAGATCACGACTCTTCATCAACATGTGCAACATTATAAATTGTATTCAACAAATAATTTTATAATTGGGGAGAGTAAACTGGCATTAATTCTGGGATTTCAACAAAATATACGTAGGGAGTTCAGCCATCCTGAATATCCGGATATAGCAGGACTTTACCTGGTCCTAAATACCACAACTTATGATATTAAGTATCATTTGCCTGATTATAAGGATTGGGAAATGACCCTTGGAATAAATGGCATGTACCAGAATAATACAAATAAAGGTACAGAATTTATCATCCCGGATTATAATCTAATCGATGCTGGTCCTTTTGCATTTGTTCGGAGGACATTTGATAAATTGGATATAAGCGGAGGCATTCGATATGATGCACGAATTTTTGCAAACAAAGCCATGTTCACCGGTCCCAATTCTCAAACTGGTTTTGATATTCAGGTTAATTCTGCTGACGGCACTAACCAGCCTTTTTATAGGTTTAATCATACTTTTTCAGGTATGTCCGGAAGTATTGGTGCAACTTACACTATATCAAATGAATTCTTAATAAAAAGTAATGTTGCACGTGGTTTTCGTGCACCGAACATCGCTGAATTATCTGCCAATGGAATCCATCCCGGGACGTTGATTTATCAAATTGGCAATACTGGGTTTAAATCCGAATTCAGTTTACAGGAAGATCTTGGGATTTCATTCACATCAAGTCATGTAATAGGCAAAATTGAAGTTTTCAATAACAATATCTCAAATTACATTTTTAATCAGAAATTATTAAACAACCAGGGACAGGATTCTATCCTGGTTAAAGGTAACCAAACATTTAAATTTAGCCAGATAAAGGCGCAACTTTATGGTTGGGAGGCAAGTCTCGATATTCATCCGCACCCACTGGATTGGCTCCATTTCGAAAATTCTATTTCGGTAATTTATGCCTTAAACGAGGGAGGAAATGGAATCCACGTGACTGATAGCTCAAAGTATCTGCCATTTATTCCTCCTCTTCATACCAGCTCTGAATTACGTGCAAATGTAAAGAGGAAGTTCAAACACATATCCTCCTTGTATGCAAAAATCGGAATGGAATACTTTGCCAAACAAGACAAGGTATATGCCGCATATAATACCGAGACTCCAACTCCAGGTTATCTCCTTTACAATGCTGGAATTGGGGCTGACATTACCAATAGTCATGGAAAAGTGCTTGTGACCATTAATATTCTGGGAAATAATATCACAGATGTCGCCTATCAATCACATTTAAGCAGACTAAAGTACTTTGAACCGTACCCAAATAATCTCTCCGGCAAAAATGGTATTTATAATATGGGGAGAAATATTAGCTTGAAATTAACTATGCCACTTATTTTCTGATAAAGCTTCCGGCAACGCATTTAGTACCTGAAATTATTTATTGTCTTTAACCTCAATTTATTGCGCCAGATTAAAGGTGACCTTTGCCCTTAAGGTAAGGCCTGATTGTGAGGGAAGTTCCCGGATGGCATCAGGATTTGTGACCTGATTCCGGGAAGCATAGAATACCGGTCCCCCTGAAAGTGAGAATGAGATTCTTGAATTATTGGTGGTCATATTCAAGGAAGGGCCAACCAGTATTTTGGCACCACCTTCGACCTCATTTGACCACAACCCTTCCAGGTCTTGGCCTACAGCTTCAAATCCGCCGTAAAGTTTGCCTAATAAAATATGATGAAACCCAACACTAGTTATAATATCGATTTTATCCCGGTTAGCAGCGAACGCTTTTTCAAAAAGAACGTTACCGCCAGCCTTCCACCGTGGCGCATCGTACGATATGGTCACCCGGCTCAGGATTGATCCAATATTGCTAAAATCTTTATTTGCCCCTAATCCGATCCCTAAACGCAAACCCTGGTTTTTCTTTCCTCCAATAATGTCGCGTATAATTTCTGCCTGTTGTGAACTTGTTACAGCATTGTCACTAGTGAACCCAAAAGCGGCATTCGCATAAAAAGTAAATTGTTTTCCCAGATAACCTTTTATCCCAACCTGCTGACCGACACCTTCATTCCCGAACGGACCTGAGACCCGTTCACCATAGCTGGTTGAATAGTCCATCGTCCATTTTAAATCCTCCGGGGTAAGGGTGGTCCTTGAAAACATAAATGGTGCCGGAGCCCTTTTTAGAATAACCAGATCGTTCATCTCCGGAATTTGTCCAAAGGCTGGTATCCCCATCATAAAAGGGATCAATAAAAGAAATATTTTATTAGTCACAACTATATATTTTGATTGTGGAATGAATGTTAAATCTTGAATTATGTCGGCAAAGTTAAATTATATTTTTTGTAACTAAATCTATTCAGGTAACGTATATATTAAATTGCGTGTTAAGTATGTCTGTTCTTTAAACTGCAATTAAGGAATCGAAATTCATACTGAGGCTTTTAAAGCTGGTGAAAGCCTTTCAATATTTATACTCATCAGCCAAAATAAAAGAAGACAAAAACATGAATGAAATGAATGGAAAATTGGGTCTGGGGTGGTTGCCTGACTATCCGGATTTTAGAGACTACACCGCCGAAAAAGGGGTGGTTAAGGCAATGCTGAGTAAAATTGGCACAGATAAACCCCTCAAAGGGATTCTTCCGGTCTCGGTGGATTTAAGGGAATGGTGTTCGCCAATCGAAAATCAGGGTTCACTGGGTTCCTGTACTGCAAATGCGGGTGTAGGAATGGTGGAATATTTTGAACGGCGTGCCTTTGGAAAACATATTGACGGATCACGGCTATTCCTCTATAAGGCTACCCGCAATATGCTACATTGGACTGGCGATACCGGCGCTTTCCTCCGTTCGACGATGGGGGCATTAGTCCTGTTCGGAGTTCCCCCTGAAGAATATTGGCCCTATGTTGTTGCTGATTATGATAAAGAACCCTCCGCGTTTTGTTATGCCTATGCCCAAAATTATCAGACAATCAGCTATTACCGACTCGATCCTCCTGGGACGACCCCCGCAAACCTGCTCACTCAAATTAAGACTAATTTGTCTGCAGGTTTACCTTCGATGTTTGGGTTTACAGTTTATAGCTCATACTCGCAGGGTGCATCTACCGGTAAATTACCTTATCCGACAGCCGGAGAGAAGATTGTTGGTGGACATGCAATCGTGGCTGTTGGCTATGACGACAACATGAAAATTAAGAACACCAATACGGGAGGTTCCGAAACAACAGGTGCTTTGCTGATCCGGAATTCATGGGGGACAGAATGGGGAGATAATGGATATGGCTGGTTGCCTTATAACTACGTTCTGAAAGGACTTGCAACAGACTGGTGGTCGCTGCTCAAGAATGAATGGATCGATACCGGGGCATTCAAGGCATAAATACCACGGAGGCACGGAGGGCACCGAGGAACACGGATCGTAATTATTTAAAATCTATGTATTTCTCCATGTTCTCCGTGCCTCCGCGGTTAAAAAGCTATAGAAACTAACTCATCCTATTCTATCACAATATCGTATTTGTCCAATAGCCCGGCCAGTCCATTTTGCGAAAACTTCGCTTTCTTAATCCGGTTGACTGTTGGATCTATCGAGTAATGAAAGGAGGTCCGAAAATCGGCTTTTTCCAGGTTTGTCCCTTCAAAAATGGCTCTTTCAAAATTGCAATTATCAAAGCTGCCGAGTGACAGGTCCGAATCGGTAAAGTCGGATTCCTGCAGGTCGCAGTCGTTGAATGGGGTCCCTTTTAATTTAAGCTTATAGAAGGAGGTTAAATTCATCAGGCAATTTTCAAAGGTGAGAGACAACAGAAAAATATTGCAATCGCTGAAATTCAACCCCAGGAGCTTGCTGCTAAAAAATTTCACCCCTTTTAGTGAGGTGTTTTTCATCTTTGCCATACTAAGATTGCATTGTTCGAACCGGCAGTCGATAAAAGTCACATTTGATAAATCGCCATTTGAGAAATCGCAATTACGGAATATACAATTTTCATATTCCCCTTTAGGTAAGCCATTTTCCGAAAAATTGGTCTTGTCGAAAACAAAATTTTCAACGATTTTTAAAGCCATTATTTATCCTCCCATTTAACAGAAACGATGATTTCATTTCTCCTTCCAACCAGTTGCCAGGGCGGGTTGTAACCCAGAAAGCGAAAATTCCCGGAATAAACGATGCCCTTCTTGTCAAGGAGGGCCTTTAATTTTTCGGAGTGCTGAAGGATCGCATGATCCGATGAAAAGCCACTGAACCTTACTGCAGCTACATATTCATCCTGAGTTTTATGAATTATAACACCTGAATCCTTCGGTTTTGGAAGATTTTCAGCTTTATATTCAGAGGGCATCACAAAACTCATTTCTGATAACGAATCATTGATGTCCATTTGAACAGGTGAGGTCATTGAGATTTTTGTTTCTGATTCATTTCCTCCAAAGATGTAACCTGCCAGCTTTCTGAAACCTGGTCCCGACAACTCTCCGTAGGTTTTCGCCTCAGATTTAATGGTTGCAAAGGTGGCAGAGGGATAAAACCGGATCTCAAACTCATCTTCTGAATGCACAACGCTATATTTTTGTAATTCAGTTTTTTGGGTTGACATAATTGTAAAGGATTGAAGAATAAGGAACAAAATGAAAATGGCGGAAACGATCAGAATAAGAATCTTCATGTTAATTTCATTTTTAGGAACGATTTGTTGTCTAAATTGTTGTTTAAAGTTTGAGGGTGATCACCGCTGTGGGTTCCTTTCGCGAGGTAACCACCAGGTTGAACCTGTTTTCAAGGTGCTTCAGCGCCTCATAGGCAATTTGAGGCGTATTATTTTCTCCCGATAGATGACTCAGCAATACCCATTTTAAGTCAGGTCCTGCATGTTCAGTGAGCAATTCCGCAGCCTGGAGATTTGAGAGGTGGCCAACATCGGATGAGACTCTTTGCTTTAAATGGTGCGGATAGGTACCTTCCAGTAACATTTTTTCGTCATAATTTGTCTCAAGGAACAACGCATGGCACACCTTCAGATGAGAGGTGACATTTTTGCAGGGAGAACCGATATCGGTAAATACTCCAATGTTAATTCCCTGATATTCAATACGAAATGACGTAGGTTCTCTGGCGTCATGGTTCTTTAAGATTGGATGAATGATAAACGGAATCAGCATTACCGGTTGGGAAGGGTCTACAAACCTCACCGCTTCAGGCCTGTTTGTCAGATAGAGTGCCTGATGGGTCCCTTTGGTCATATAAACCGGGATATCGAGTTTTTTTGCAAGTACGCGAGCTCCGCATACATGGTCGTTGTGTTCGTGTGTAATGAATATTCCTCTGAGTTTGGATGGGTTAAGCCCTTTGAGGCGCATTCGGTTAAGGATCTGCTTGCAATTAATGCCGGCATCAACAAGGATTGCATCATCTTTATTTCCAATATAATAGCAATTTCCATTACTTCCTGAGGCTACCGCACAAATTTCAATCATCCGAACTGTTTTAGCCTGTAAATTTAAGCTTTATAGGGAGAGAAAGAAATAAAAAATGCAGGCTTTTATGTTTTATACTATTAGACTATTAGACTTTTAGGCTTTAGACTATTAGGCTTTTAGCGAAAAGATTGTGTGTCAGTCGAAACATCTTCTCCAGTTAATGTTTTAGAATTCTAAGCCCCTACATTCTAACAGCCTGTAAGCCTAATAGCCTCTTCAGCCTATGTGGGTAATGTTTCTTCCATTGAGCATGGTAATCAGCTGATCACGATATGCCTCCGATATAATCACTTTATGCTTTCCTATAATCGCCATATTCCCTTCGATATGGTCTATTTTTTGGAGGTTAATAAGTGTTGAACGATGCACCTTCTGAAAAGAGTGCCCCCGAAGCTTCTCTTCCCAGTTTTTAAGGGTTTCATGGGTAATGAGTTTCTTATCGGTACAGAAAACGGAGGTGTAATCGCCGCACGATTCGATATAGAGGAGTTCGCCAAGATCAATCTGATAGATCCGCTTGTCTGCCTTAACGGTGATTTTACGTGAAGGTAATAGCTCTGGTTTGGGTAATAGCCGTTCTTTGACCTTGTTCACCGCCTTGTAAAACCGCTCAAAGGAAAATGGTTTAAGCAGGAAATCAACAACTTCAAGATCAAAACCATCAACGGCATATTGAGGATAAGCGGTTGTAAAAATTATGAGAGGAGGTTTTACAAGTGCGCGTAAAAAACTGATTCCCGACATCCCCGGAAGGTTAATATCCAGAAAGATCAAATCTACGGTGTTCTGATCCAGAAAGGTTTGCGCCGAAAAAGGGTCTTCAAATATACCGCAACAGACCAGATCGGGGCATTGGGAAATATTGCGTTGCAGTATCTCCCTTGCCGCCGGTTCATCTTCAATAACAATACACTTTAAGATCATGACAGTTAAGCTAATCCAATTGTTAAATCCACTTTGAAAAGACCCCCTTCATCGGTAAATGTCAGCCGATGATTATTGGGGTACAACAAATTTAATCTTTTTTCTACATTGAGTATCCCGATTCCTCCCTCCTGATGATTCAGGGGATTCTCGCGGCGTTCGATGCTGTTACTGGTCGAGAAGTGCAACTCGTTGTTCGACAATAGAATAGTGATTTCAATTGTTCCATGACTCTTTCCTACTCCATGTTTAAAACAGTTTTCGGCTAAAGGAAGTAAAAGTAGCGGTGCGATTTGGGCTCCGGTATAATCGCCTTTCGTGTTAAAGATTACCTCAGTCGTATTTTTTGTAATTCGTTCCTTTTGTAATTCAATATAGGTCTTAATAATTTCCACCTCTTTCTCAAGATCAATTTTTTCACTCGAAGTATCATAAAGAACATATCTCAGAAAATCGGATAATTGAAGGATTACCTCCTTGGTTCGTGGGTCACCCTTCTCCGCAAGGGCATAAATAGTATTGAGGTTATTGAACAGAAAGTGGGGATTAATCTGGGCTTTCAACGCTGAAAGTTCGTTGCGGGCTTTCTCCTGGTTCGTGATCAGCATCCGGCTGTATTGCCAAAGTAAAAAAGCAATAGTCGTAATTGCGAGGTAGCCGGCTATGATCAGGATAAGTTCCCAAACTTTAAACCACGAAATATAGAAAAGCTGAGGAAAAATCTTGTCAATAACCATATTAAATAGTACGTAATTTATTAATCCTGAAATTATTGCAAGAATAAGTGCAGCGGTCAGGTAAATCAGGAACCTCCCTTGTGAAAGGTATTTTCGGATTAAAATCCTGGCATTGACATATACAGCTGCGACGATGGTGATATGAAAGATAAAGACATAAAGGAAGTTATCAAGGAAAAAAAGCAGGATAATCGGCACAATAAGATTTTCTCCTTTCGGTAAGATACTCATTGCAATGTACCATGCTACAGTAAGAAATATTCCTGTAGTGACGATCCATTTTATCCAAGTCTTAAGGGGTTTAAAAAACCAGATAAACGGAGTCAGAAGAACGATGATTATAACATTGCTGATCAATAGTATATCCCCTGTTGTCAGCTCGAAATCGTCCAGAACATATCCGGACTCTACTCCACGACTGAAGAATGCATTAAAGAGATTAAAAGAGACTATCCAGAAAAGTAAATGGAGCAGTGTCACACTGTATTTGTTGAATGTTAGAGTCTTCATGGCTGCATTAATTTAAATGGTTCAGATTAATTCTTGCCTGTTGGGCATTCCAATCAATAAACCGGGGCTGGTCGCCATACCGTTCGATCATCCCAGTTAATTCACTTGAAGAGGCGCTAAGCAGAAACCTGCCAGTCTCTTTTACCCACTGATAATTTACCCGCACCCGCTTTTTTTCGATCATCTCCTTCATGCAGTCGGCTCCCAGCCACGAAAGTTCTGCTTTGTTTTGGATGATTTTAACACGTGCCACGGTATGCACCTCAAAGAAACTGTTGGAGGCCAGCTTGCTCTTCATCAGTTCCTCCTTTGCGCTGGGGATAAAGTCCGCGTAAAGATTATTTTTTACGGTAAAAAGCACTACCTTAAATTCGTAGATCGCCAAATCTGAAGAACTGACCAATTTTGCATTGTAAAAATTCTCCGGTTTGAAAGTGGTGGAGTCTTGTCCCTTTTTATTCTTTACCACCTCTTTGGTGATTACGCGTTTAATGGTCCAGATAGAGGTTGTATCGGCAAGTCCCCAGATCTTTGATGCGGCCGAATCGGAAGAGTTTTTTAAGGATTCAATGGGCTTTGCAAGCCATGATCCTTCAATTGCCGGTAAAAGGGTTATGTTTTTGGCAATATAAAACGGATTCAGCGAACCAATCATATAGTAATTGTTGCATCCGATGAATAGGAGCAAAAACCCTGAGATAAGAAATAATTTTCGTTTCATAATAGTTCGTTTTTTACGATTGATAAAGCGAAGTTAATCTGATTTTAAGCAGCTGCATAGTTTTTTCGACGGGATGCCGTTTATTTTCGATGAGATGGTGTAAAGGTGGAGATGGGGAAAGAAATTGATAGGATCCAGACTATTAGATATGTTTCGTGCCTACAGCACTCTGAGGATGGTAATTGGTTTAATGCACCGGAATAAATTCCGGCGTTATAATATAAATCATCCCTGGCGGGATTCAAATGATTATTTTTGCACGCTATTTTCATATTCTCTTCCAGAGCCTTAGGCACGGGGTATCTTATAGGGTTGGAATTCATTCCATCCAATCAATATCATCATATTTGAAAACACAAAAAAAGCCGGCCCATAAGAGCCGGCTTTTAAATATTGAATTATAACCTGTTATTTCACAACAACATTCACAATCTTATTCGTTACAATTATAATTTTTGCTATCGATTTCCCTTCAATCCATTTATCAGTATGGTCGTGAGTAAGAACAGCCTTCTCAATTTCAGTGGTTGGCATATCAACCGGGAGTTCAATCTTAAACCGTACCTTACCATTGAAAGATACCGGATATTCAAAGGTGTTCTCAGTCAGGTAAGCCTCATTAAAAACCGGCCATGGATGGAAACTCAGCACTGAGGTATTCCCATAAAGTTCCCATAGCTCCTCGGCAACGTGTGGTGCAAAAGGTGCCAAAACCTGGAAAAAGGTTACTGCTGTCTGATGATTTACCTTCCCTGCTTTGTAGCAATGGTTTGTGAAAACCATCATCTGAGAAACTGCCGTATTGAATTTCATATCCCGCACATCATCGCTTACCTTCCGGATGGTCTGATGGAGGATTTTCAATGTCTCTTTACTCTCTTCACCTTCTGCAATATTGCCCTTTTCGCCAAAGAAGGCTACCACCCTGCGCAGAAAGTTATATACCCCTTTGACCCCGTTTTCAGTCCACGGTTTTGTGGCGTCAAGCGGGCCGATAAACATCTCGAAAAGTCGCAGGGAATCAGCACCGTAATTAGTCACCACATCGTCGGGATTCACCACATTTTTCAACGATTTCGACATCTTTGCAACAATCTGGTGTAACTCTTCGCCCGTAACCGTGCTGAAATATTTTCCTTCGCGCTCCTCAACCTGATCTGAAGGAACTTTAGATCCTGATGCTGTTTCGTAAGCGAAAGCAAGGATCATGCCCTGGTTAAACAATTTCTGGAAAGGCTCATTGGTTGAGACGATGCCAAGGTCAAAGAGCACCTTATGCCAGAACCGGCTGTAAAGCAAGTGCAAAACGGCATGTTCGGCACCACCCACATAAAGGTCGACCGGCATCCAGTAGTTTTCGGCAATCTTGCTGAAAGGCTCCTCGTTGTTAGTGGGATCAGTAAATCGCAGGTAATACCAGCATGAACCAGCCCACTGCGGCATTGTATTGGTTTCGCGACGCCCTTTTCTGCCATTTTTATCAGTAACGATCAGCCAATCTCCTGCATTTGAGAGGGGAGATTCGCCCGTTTCACCAGGCATATATTTTTCAACTTCGGGAAGAGGCAATGGCAATTCACTATCTTCCAGTACACTTACTTCTCCATCTTCCCAGTGAATTACCGGAAATGGCTCCCCCCAATAACGTTGACGACTGAATAACCAGTCGCGAAGTTTATAGTTGATTGTCGCTTTCCCCAGATTGTTTGCCTCTAGCCAGCTTGTTACAGTGGCTATCCCCGCTTCTTTGGAAAGGCCATTGATCTCAATTCCAACCTCTATATTGGAGGAATTTATATAGGCGCCGTCTTCGGTCCAGCATGCTTCGCCTTTAAGAACTTTATTCCGCATTTCCTCAGGCGCGTTTTTAGGATCGAGAATGCAGATAATTGGAATATTAAATGTTTGTGCAAATTCAAAGTCACGCGTGTCATGAGCTGGTACTGCCATAATGGCTCCGGTTCCGTAACCCATCAAAACATAATCGGCCACCCAAATCTGAATTTTAGTACCGTTAATCGGGTTTATAGCATACCTTCCTGTAAAAACTCCGCTTTTCCCTTTTGCAAGATCGGTTCGGTCTAAATCACTTTTTAATGCGGCCCCCAGGACATAGGCTTTAACGGCATCAAACTGTTCGGGAGTAGTTATCTCATTGACCAGTTCATGCTCCGGTGCAACGACCATATAGGTGGCACCAAACAACGTATCGGGACGGGTAGTGTAGACGCGCAGGTTCTTGTCAAGGCCATCGATTTTGAAATCCACCTCTGCCCCTGTAGATCTGCCAATCCAGTTACGCTGCATATCTTTCACCCCTTCAGG
>CAIXCY010000035.1 GCA_903918045.1 uncultured Bacteroidia bacterium | reverse complement strand
GCTGCGCCGCCTGCTCCTCCCTATCCTTTACTACAACCCTTGACAGCTGTCTTTGCGAGGAACGACGAAGGAGTGACGAAGCAATCTCCTTTCAATGGCAGATTATCACGATTCTGTCATTGGTAACGCAGTGAGCAATCTCCTTATTTAAATAACCAATCCCTCCATCTGAAATGTTGAGCGCAGAAGAGCTGCAATTGATGGCTGATGAGTTTGAGGAGTTGTGTGGTGCTTACTCATTTTTCCCTGAATTCCCGGATGGACTTCCCTCCAAGCGTCGCTATGAATTAATGCGCGAATACCTTGATGAGAGTTGTCAGCATTGGCCGGGAGGGTGGAGAACCAATTTTACATTTTGTGATTATGAACCTAAAAATTGCCCTTTTGGTACTGAGTATTGCCACTGCAAAGATTTTCCGCAGGATTAGGCTTGAATTTGTTGATTTTTCAACAGATCATTAATAATGGCATTGATTGACCGACCGCTTATTTGCGCCTTTAATGCCAACTGACTGTGAATCTCAGATGGTATCCGGATATTAAGTGATCCACTATAGGGTTTCTGAGGCTTAATACTCCGCTCCTTGCAACTTTCAAGGTATAAGTCAATTCCTGCTTCAAAATCTGCTTTTAATTCCTCAACTGTATTCCCTTCATAAGTAATTTTACTTAGAATACTTTCAAATTACAAAGTCAGATGAGTTTTTTTTATTATGAACCGAAAAAATTCAATTTATCTGATAACTTCAATGTGTCAATCCTTTAATTTAAAACGACTTATAATCAGTTTTATATGAAAAAATATGTTAAGATTATCCTCGTAGTTGTCTCACTTGCATTGATTGTTGGAGCTTATTACGGTTATCAGGTTTATAAAATTATTGCAGGAAGTGAACCGCTGTCAGGAAAACAGGAGAATATTCCTTCCAAAATGGTTTCTATTCCACCAATTAACAAGGGGATTGCTGACTGGCCAAATTGGAGAGGCACTGACTTTGAAGGGAAGAGTGCCACGAAGGGGATTAAAACCGACTGGTCGAAGGGGCTTAAAGTAATTTGGCAGGTGAATTATCTGTGCCAGGACAAATCTACTGCATCATGGTCTGCACCGGTTATTCAGGGTAACCGGTTAATCGTTCCGGGAAGGGACAAAACGAATGATCTGGTATTTTGCATTAATACCGATAGCGGAAAGCTTATCTGGTCAGGATCGTATGAAGCGATAGCCGAAAGCAGTCACGGACCCGGTTCACGGGCAACGCCATTTATAAGCGATGACCGCGTTTATACCTTTGGCCGCAGCGGAGATTTGGTTTGCTGGCAGCTTCTTGATGGAAAGCTTCTGTGGCGAAAAAATGTTAAAGATGAGGGGGGAGCAGAACCTTCATGGGGATTTTCATCCACACCACTGGTGATTGATAATCAGGTTATTGTTCAGGGTGGAGGGAAAGCACTTGTAATTGCGTATGATAAAGTAACGGGGGATTTGCTCTGGAAGTCGATGGAAGGTGATATGGGTTATTCTGCTGCCATCACCATGAAAATTGAAGATGAGTTGAAGCTTTTGATTTACCATGGCAAGGGGTTGTCGTGTCTGAATCCATCGGATGGCAAGGTATTGTGGAGTGTTTCATGGCCCACTTCCTATGGCGTGAATGCTACAACTCCGGTAGTTTATAAAGATATTATATTCCATACCTCCGGTTACAAAATGGGTTGTGAAGCATTGAAAGTTACCAAAAACGGATATTCGGTGCTGTGGAAAAACAATGTACTAGAGGCTCAGCATTCCGATCCGATACTTATTGATGGTTATATTTATGGATATTCAGGTCAAAGTGCCCGGAATTCAGGTGAGTTTAAGTGCATTGAATTGTCTACGGGTAAAGAGATGTGGAGTACCAACGATATCGGACAGGGAACGACCACTTATGCCGATGGGCATCTTATCTGTCAGGATTTGAAGGGAAATCTGTTTCTTGTGGCTCCCGATCCTTCGGGTTTTAAGAAAATTGGTGAGCTTAAATCTGCAATTAAAGATGTCCAAAACCCCGCTTGGACAGTTCCAGTGATTGCCAATGGACGGTTATATCTCCGTTATTTGCAGCAACTTATTTGTTATCAGCTGGATTAAATTGGTTTATTCCTAATTGGTTATCATCAGCGCGGTTGAAAACCGCGGGACCCGGGTGTGGCGAATTGCAATCGCCTAACGATATTCTCTGCGCGGTTACAAACCGCGGGACCCAATTTCGAAAAGGTGTCTTACACTGAAGCAATGGCAGGTGGAGGTCACGCATAATATCTGACATTGAAGCAATGTCAGGTGGGGGTCGCTTATACCCACAAGCAACTCTTGAAATAAGAGTAACGCCAATGCATTTATCGGCGGATGATTTAAATTGAGAGTTGTTGATTTTTCAGCAGATCATTTATGATTGCATTAATAGATCGTCCGGTTAGTTGCGCTTTTAGAGCCAATTGACTGTGCACCTCGGAGGGTATCCTTATATTCAGCGATCCGCTGTAGGGTTTCTGAGGTTTGATGCCCCGCTCCTTGCAACTTTCAAGGTATAAGTCAATTCCTGCTTCTAAATCAGCTTTTAATTCCGCTACAGTCTGGCCTTCATAGGTAATAATGTTCTTATTCATTCCAATTACTTTGCCGAACAAACAGTTGTCCTCTTCGCTGTATATAACTGTACCTGAATAACCTTTATATTTTAAGGCTCCCATAAATTATGTATTAAATGAGATTATTATATGTTAGAAATTCCAAAACCTGCTTCATTACGTAACTTTTTATGGGGCTATCCGGGTGTGGTTTATGAGCACCGTAAGAGAGTCCTTTATCCTTATTTAAAAACTCAATACGTGATCCGGAAGTTTTACCTTTTTGGCTGACCTCAAATCCAAGGACCCGAAATAAGCGCGTTAATTCATCAAACGAAAAATCTTTGGGTTGTCTTTTAAACCTTTCAGTCAGTTTTTCTTTTGTCCCCATCAATTTGTAATTGTCTTACAAATGTAACTATTATTAGTTGCATATCTACATAGATTGCCTAATAATTTTTTTCGTCGCAGGCAATTAAAAATACATGCGATATCTTCCTATTATCATTATGAATTAATCAGGTTAAATCAAGTGACTCACCTTTATTTTCTTATATCTCTTTCCCATTCCCAATGCGATGGCTGTTGGGTTTTTAATGATCAGTTCACCCTTTTGTAAACCTGAGATGGCCTGTTTGATCTCCTGAAATTCATTGCCTGAAACACCAAACAAATCCCGAATTACTCCGTCGTTAATGGATTGCTGTTTCATGATTAGCGGATACTGCGCATTGGCATAAAAATCGAAATACTCACTCTTGTAGCTATCCATATTCTGGGTTGCCAGAATTATGCTTAATCCCTTATTTCGTCCGATGGCAATCAGGTCCCGAAGTGGCTTGTTGTCAAAGCCCAGCATGTAATGTGCCTCATCAATAATAGTGAAATGACGTAGTTCAACACAATCCTCGTCAATGGCCTGTTTTGGAAGTTTTTCGTAAATGGTATTCAGTTTTGAAACGATGAAATAAACGATAGCCTTTGCGATCGGACCATCCTTGGGAAAACCATCCATTTTAACAATATAGCTATCCCTGATCAAATCAATCTGATCCTCTTTGGCAAACAGGTTAGTCCGGATTAACTGTTTTAATACCGATTTAATGCTATCGTCTTTATCTTTCTCCTTTTCCGGTTGAATCGCGATATATTCCTTCAGAATCAGGTCAAAGGTGACACCCTTATTTTGTGTCCGTTTGTACGAATTGATGATGGCTTCCGACAGACGATTGCTCATATTAGCGCTCATCCGGGCATTATCGATGGCGCATATGGCTGTTGCCAGTTCAGTTGAATAGAGGTTGATTTCATTTTGCGCTTTCCCGATAAACTCTTTAAACGGATTGAATGGGAGAGGAGATGCGATAGGATCGAGGATGGCAGTACGATCAACTTCAAACAGATTGAGCCAGCTATTGTTTGCCGGATCAGAGAATTCACCCTTGTAATCGAAGAGGAGAAAGTTAACAGGATATTGACTTTCAATGGATAAGGTTCTGATTTCGTTGAGCAATACCGCCAATAAATTAGATTTGCCCGATCCGGTGGTTCCGGCAACAAGAATTTGTGTGTTGGTTATCTCCTTTCCATTGAGGTTAAGCATGGCCGGAATATTGTCTTCGTAGGCGCCAATATTCAGATTTAAGGCTGGTATTCTTCCGGCTTTTGTGGAACCTCCCGGATTTACAGTATTCAGCAACCATTCGTCTAAAACAGCATCATTGACCAGTATTTTACTTCCACGGATAATTTCGGCATTGATAATCTTGCTTTTTATACCCGCATTTTCCCAGTCAATAGCTAATCCTTGATAGCGTAATTTGAGCATTGCAGAATAAACGGTCCCTAAATTGTGCAGCGTAAAAAGCGTTTCGAATATCCGGTTGCTGGTCTTCGACATTTGAATTTGCTCAATCGTTTCGAGATCACGGTGTTCTTTACTTGATAACCCTGCAATTAAGCAAATACGCATGATTTTATTCCCATTGATAACTACCACTTTCTGGCTATTGGAATACCTTTCAAGATTGATACGCTGTTCGATTTTTGTCCGAACCTCCTGCAGTTCTTCCATCAATCCTTCGGCTTGACGGATGTTTTGCAAATTGATTACACTCATTGTTTAGTTGTTTAAAGTTTTGCCAAAATAACCCGGAATAATTTCAGTAAGCTGCTTTTCCCTATCCCTAAGAAGGGTATATGCCTTTGAAATAAAAGGTTCAATTTTCTCAAAATCACTCCCTGGCCTGATTTCACTATCCGAACTCAGCAGGATAGTCTGATGTGACAATTCAGGAAAATAATTTTCCAGCACCGTTGCCCGGCTTGTTTCATCCAGGACCCCCATAACGGTATCGATCATCACCGGAGGATCGTAATCACCAAATTCGTGTAACGATTTTAACAAGACCTGAACTACAATTTGTTTCGATGCAGTATTTAGTTGATTTAGATAGATTTCATTTCCCGAAGAATGGTAGATTTTAAATGTAAGGTTGGCCAGATTTTCAGATAATTCAACCCGGTCAATTACGTCCCGGTAGGCGGTTAGATTGATATTCAGATCATGCTTCATTCTGGATTCAATCTGTTGTTTTTTAATCTTTAATAGTTTATTGGCAACATCTTCAAAGAAGGCTTTTAATTTGCCAAGAGTATCATATTTTGGATCAGGTTCCTGACTGATTTGAATATCATATTGATGAATCTTTTTGGAGACTTTGGTTATCTCACCCGCAATCTCATTACTTAGAAATTCATATTTTTTGATGTTGGATTCATTATCCTCGTAGGCTTTTAATAGCGAATAATCCCGGCCTGTTATTTGGGCTTTCATTTGTTCAATCTGCACCTCTAATGCCGGAACCTGATTTAACGACAAATTTAGCTCTACCTGCTGTTGATTGAGTACGGGAAAGACATTGACCGTTTTTTGGTTCAATAAATCCTCCAGTACCTTAACTTCTGAAAAGTCTAGAAATTCGTAACTGTCTGGTTGATTTGAGTTGCTGTTTTGAGCGATGACATAATCCACAATTTCGGAAAGACCAATTTCCTTTATTAACAGCTTATTTTCAGCCAGATATTGGATCACTGATCTGCTGATCGCTTCAACCTGATCGGGATTTATGTTTGCATTATTTTGCTGCTGTTTCTCGTTTTTTATTTTGAGGATTAAGCCTATTTCTGACTTGATCGCTTCGATTAGTTTTGGAAGACAGATATTGATTTCTATTTCCTTAACGAAATTATCCAGGTCATTTCTGAAAAGTTCTTCCTTCTTTTGAATGGATTCAATCTGATTTTTAGTCTGATCTATTTTACTCTTTATCGTGGATTCCTGGTTTAATCCATTCTTCAGGTTGTCGTACAACTCTTTACCGGAGACTGAATAGTGCAGGGCATCCTGAAGGTCGGTTTCAATTGCTTTTAAATCTGATGCTTTCTTCTTTTTTAGTTCAACCAGATCAAGATATTCCCTCTTTTCATTTGCTAATGATAAACGTTGTGCGGTATAAACCTGGTACAAACTCTCGGAAGATTTGGCCAGCTGCATATACTTGTTGAACCCCATAACGTTCTCAATATTCTCTTTGATTACCCTGTTTAACTGATCTTCCTTCAACAGGTTTCCCGCTTCCATGGCATCGAACAGGAAATAGCGGCTCAGTTCCTGCGGCAGATTGGCTTTAATGATTTTATTCAGCTGGGCTTCCTGCTCTGCCCTTTGAGCCGGAGGGGTGGCACTCCCGTACAGGAATATGGTCCCATTCATATTTAGGCGGACGCTTTCAACCGGATGGCCTGAGGGGTTGATCAGATAGGTTCGGGTTAACACATATTGTTGTTCTTCGTTGAGAACCTTGCCCGAGAAGTGTAGTTCCAGTTCAATTTTCTCTTCCCCTGTAGCTGAAGCTCCCGCATTAAGCAACTCCTTGAATTGTCGGGCAGAGGTTATTTGTAATCCATACAGCGCACCGTAAATAGACTCAAACAGCGTGGTCTTTCCACCTCCGTTTACTCCCCCGATCAGTATAATCGGATTATCCTGATCGACAGAAATATCCAGATCAAGATTGAGGTAGGTCTTGAAATTTTTGGCTTTTATTCGTTTGATGAGCATGGGTATTGGATTTAGGATGTTGGAATTGATTTGAAGTTATGAATGTCTTTGCTGATGGAGTCAGTAATTTATAATATCTTGTATTTATTAAAATCATGACATGGCTGTTTCACATTTTTTTTTACCGCAGAGATACGCAAAGAAAGCGCAAAGTTGCGCAGAGGTAATCATCTATAAACTAATTCTTTGCGGCTCTTTGCTGCATTCCTCCGCGGTTCTCAGCGGTTAAGTTTTTTTAATCAGATTAACCGGAAGCAAATGATTCCTAATTCTTTATTTTCCCCAGCGCTTTTTCGATCACTTTCTCAACCGATTTTTCATCAATCTCCTGATTACGGATTTTCCGTTCGTGAAACTCTTTGAGCAAATCTTCCTTTACCCATTCGAACTCCAGCTTATGCTCAATACATAGTGTTTCAATCAGGCTCATATCCTCCTTGCGGATACCATAATGGAGAAATGTGGTGTCTAATCCTTTTTTGGCCATGTTCTTAAATTTAGGTTGTTATTTACAGAAAACTCTTAAAGAGGTTTTTAGGATCTACTTTATTTCAATCCGGTTAAAACCGGAGGTTATTTACAGCAAACTGCAGAATAGTAGGGGTCGGACTCGAAGTCCGGCTCTCACTTTAGAGATGCCGGATTAAAATAATCCCATCCATATAAATCAATCGTATCTGAAATGCGGTTGGTACAATACCGAAATGAGACCACTCCGCTTGTTTTGGAAGGAATAAGAACCCCACCGATCAAAATCCTTTCGGGATGGGTGGCATTCTCGTTTTCGATATAGGTCAATAACGCATTGTGCTTGTTTGGCGCTTCGGCATCCGAGCGTTTTGTCTTGGTATCGAACAAACCAACTTTCCCCGATTTGAATTTTATCACAAAATCGACATAAAACAGCCGCAATACCCCAAAACAGTCGGTATAAGGGACTGCAAAATGCTCTTTGCCCTGATCGCCATTCTTGTACCACCATTCGAGCTCCCCCTCATTCCTGATGAGAAAGTTCTTAAATTCAGTTTCGGGCGAGGAGGCATTTTTATATTCGAAAAAGGGTTCAAGAGCATGTGAAGTAATCTCTTCCCGGTTAAATGAATCGTTGTAATAACGAATCCCGGGCACCTCCCATTCACTGTTTTCGACTCTTCGGTTTGCATTTCCCTGTTCGTTCTGCCACGCTTCGAAATGCTCCAGGGCAATGGCAATATGCTCGATTAAAAGCGCTTTGTTGTAGGGGAACAGGAATAATTTCCGGGCTTCAAATTCGAAGATATTGAGGTAATATTCAGCAAAATGGATCAGCGTTTCACGCAGTTTCTTCCAGCTCTTCGAACGGTTTAAACGCGTGATATTGTCGTAGCAGAACCTGTCGAACATTACCCCAAATTCGGCATTGGTTATCGCAAAGTTTTGTACCTGACTGGCATTGAGAATGATCGAATTCACTTCATAGGGATCAATTTCGATATTTGTAGGAATATGAATCTGATGATCGTCAATTTCGAATTGCCAGAACAGATCCTTCATGGCCTTAAGATTCGACGCGATCGCACCTCGGAGCTCTTCCTCCTTTTCAGGGGTAAACAGGTCAATCTCCGGAAGTTGTTTAATCCCGTACCGGTGCTCCATCACATCGAAAAACTTCCGTTCAAACACCGATGTTAACAGACCCTTTGAAGCCCTGTCGTTTATGACGGTTGCTGTTGTGAGTTTATTGTAACTCCAGTACTCATTTTTCTTTCTTTCGGCATATTGCAAATTGAAATAATCCGCGTCAGCCGGAACGAAATTTATGCTGTTACTCTCAATATTGGTATAAACATATCCATAATTCAGATCCTCGTTTTGATAATGTCGTCGGTGCGGCATCCGTAAAATGCGGCCCACTGTCTGGATACCAAAATCCTGACTTCGCACATTCCGGTAACTGACCAGGATAGCTGCACGGGGGCAATCCCACCCCTGCGCAATAGCTTGTTTGAAAATCAGTACGTCGTGCAGTCCGTTTGGTTCTTCGAGGCCATCCTTGTCACGTTCGCCCGAGAGCCAGATCGCTAAACGGCCATTTGAAGAGGTAATGTCAAACTCATTACTCAGCAATCCCACCAGGGTGTCGCGGATTGATTTATCCTCGTCACTCAACGATTCGGTTTCTGATGGAAGCTGAATCAAGAGCAACGGATTGACCTGATTTTCGCCCAGCTCG
>CAIXCY010000034.1 GCA_903918045.1 uncultured Bacteroidia bacterium | reverse complement strand
TTTCATTCCATACTGTCTACGGAGAAATCAAAGTTTATCCCATCAGACGGGAAAAGCAGTTACGATATAATTTAAATTAGGTGATCAACCTCTGAGCGACGAAGCAATCTTTCTCAAAGCAGTCAGTTAAAAGTAATCCTACATAAGATTTTTAGTACTACTTCAAAGCCCTAAGAATAATATGATCTCACATCTTCTAAAGTTTATTCACCTGTTTCTGGACTAAAAGTCTATTAGCCTATAAGCCTTTCTCCCTCCGGCCTGAATTGCTCCAGTTCATTCAATAACCGTAAGGTCTCCTCCGCCTCAGCAGCATCGACCTTCTCAATGGCAAAGCCCGCATGAAGCATTATATAATCTCCGGGATTAACATCGTCAAGCAACAGCAGACTTGCCTGGTATTCAACATCCTCAATGGTAACCAGGGCAGTAGTACCGTTAACACTAATAACTTTTGCAGGTATGGCTAAACACATTTTAAGTCCCTCCTTTTAGATGCAACAGCTAACTGGCCAAGAGCGATACTCCCGTCATTGGCAGCCATTGCTGAATGTGAATAAATTTCAAAATTATTACTTAGCAGGGTTTTTGTCGCCCCTTCCAAAAGGTATTTATTCTGAAACACCCCCCCCGAAAGGACTACCTTATTTAAACCTGATTTTAGTCTGATTAATCTGGCAAATTCAAAGATAATAAAAATAATGGTGTTGTGAAATTTTGTTGCAATTGTAGCTGTGTTTATTCCGCATTGGATATCCTCCACAATGCTACGGATCATATCATCAAGAGATATTGTCTCCCGGAATTGAAAAGGATAGCTTTCGGCACAGTTATCGAGAACCATCGACTCGAGCCGCATCGGTCCCTCCGCCTGAAAAGTAGCGATCTGTACCAAATCAAGCAGGGAGGCCACACTATCAAAAAGGCGACCTGCGCTTGAGGTAAGGGGGCAATTGATCTTTTTATCGATCATCTTAGGAATCATCTGAAGTTTCTCCGGATCAATCCGGGTAATACAGGGGAGATCAAGTTCAATGAAACGACTCCCAAAAACCTTATAAAGGTATGAAACAGCCATCCGCCACGGCTCTTCAGTGGCCAGGTCACCACCGGGTTGGGGAATATAATCGAAATGAGTAATCCGTTCATAATCATTTAGATCACAAATCATAAATTCGGCCCCCCAGCTATTCCCGTCGTCCCCATATCCGGTGCCGTCAAGGGCGATTCCGATCACCTTTTCATCAAGCCGGTGTTCTGCCATACAAGATGCAATATGGGCATGGTGGTGCTGAACCCTAACTACGGGCAGATCGCCAAAGTTTAACCCTGTTTTTGTGGAGAGATATCCGGGATGCATATCCACTGCCAGTAAAGTGGGAACAATTCTGAATAATTTCAGAAACTGTGCGAGCGTATTTTCATAAAACAGCGTGGTCTCCAACCCCTGGAGATCGCCAATATGCTGACTTAGAAATGCCTTGTCTCCCTTGCCCACACAAAAGCAATTCGTAAGTTCCGCCCCAAAAGCTACGATCCCCTCTGTATTCATGGCTGTACGGACAGGTGCCGGCACATACCCT
>CAIXCY010000033.1 GCA_903918045.1 uncultured Bacteroidia bacterium | reverse complement strand
TTCCGGCAACTCATATCCAAAAGAGCAAACCACAGTTGCAAATAAAAATCCGAAGTAAATAGCAAGCCCACCGAGAGTAGGGATTGGCTTAACATTTGAAGAGCGAATATTTGGCTGGTCAATAAGTTTTAATTTCCTGACTGTGCGAACAATTACAGGCACCAGAAACGCAGCGATCCCGGCGCTCAATAAAATACTCCCTAAGAGTTGAAAAATAATCTGCATTATGAAAAATATAATTTCTTTGTAAACACCTATTAAACCAAAAATGTTCTTCTATTTGAAATTTTCCTTTTTTTGTAGATCAGCTATTTGGCAAAAGGTTTAAATACATCGCAATATGAATGTTTTTATTTAACTTTATAAAAATAATACAGATCTCAATGTGCGGCAGATATATCCTTATTCAGAAAGCGGAAGTTCTCGAAAAACGTTTTGGAATTACCGTTCCCGCTACCCTCAAATTAATTCCATCCTACAACATCGCGCCCGGTAAGTTTGCCCCTGTGATAACCAACGACCGACCCCATGAACTACAACTTTTCCGTTTTGGTCTGACACCTTCGTGGATGACTAAATCGGGTCTTTTTATTAATGCCCGTTCAGAGGGGGACCATAATCCTGACAATGATCCAATGTACACCGGATCCAAGGGGATAATAACAAAGCCGGCTTTCAGGAAACCAATAAGAAGTCAGCGGTGCCTGATTCCTGCCGATGCTTTTATCGAAGGCCCTGATAAAGAGAAACTTAATAAACCTTTTTTGGTTTACCTGCGTGACAAGGTTCGCCCCTTTGCATTTGCCGGAATCTGGGATTGCTGGAATAATCCGGTAACCAACGAACAGGTCTACTCCTTTGCCATTATCACCACCGTAGCCAATTCAGTAACACAGAAAATCCAGCACCATCGTTCCCCCGTTATTTTATATCGCGAAGATGAAAAAAAATGGATTTCAGACTCGCTCCCCTTATCCGAAGTAACCCGCCTTCTGGTCCCTTATCCCGGAGAGTTAATGAATGCTTATCCCATTGCACCCACCATCAAGAATCCGGGAGCCGACGATCCGGGGCTGATCCATCCCGTCGGAGAACGGGTTATGTCGGAGACATTACTTAGGGGAACGAAGGAGGTCAGGATCACAGGAATGGGCAGCAATAAGGATTTTGGATTCGATCACCAGCACCCGCTTGGCAACTAAAGCATTAAAAAAACAACGGATCATTAGTGCCGAATTTCTGCTCATGCAACAGCAACCACTTTTTCCGCGCTAAACCACCTGCATATCCGGTGAGTTTACCACTATGGCCAATGATGCGGTGACACGGAATTATTAATGGGATAGGATTACGTCCGTTGGCCATTCCAACGGCTCTGCTTGCATTTTCGGACCCTAATAACCGGGCAATCTCAATATAGCTCCTTGTGGAACCATACGGGACCTGCGCCAGTAGTTTCCAAACCAATTTCTGAAAAACAGTTCCCTGTGGATCCAGCGGCAAATCAAAGCTCTGCCGGGTGCCAGCAAAATACTCCTGTAACTGCTTTTTAACCAAAAACAAAATATCCGGTAATAAAGGGGCAGCCGTTAAAGGTTCCGAGTCGAACGAAATTGCATTGAGTTGAGTTTCGTCTGAAGTAAGTTTCAAAATCCCTATTGGAGAATCAATCGTTAGAAAGTAGGTTGACATTGCGAAATGAAATTGGCAAAAATTGTTTGAAATAATAAATAGCGTTAATATTCAGCCCTCCCGGCACTTATAATTCCTTAATTTTAATATTACGGAAAGCGACTTCGTCCCCATGGTCCTGTAAAAGAATATAACCATCCTCGAAATCACCGAATCCGGGCGTCTTACTGAATTTGCTTTTTGCGATTGCCTCTTTAAACGAAGGTGATCCTCTGACAATCTCAACCACTTTAATACCGTTTAAATAATGAGCAACGCGATTCCCGTTAACCACGATTCTTGCGCGATTCCACTGACCAATAGCGTTGATCCGTTTAACAGGTTGGGCAGGGTCGAAATTTTTTGAGTTTGCCGGGATCAAGTCATAAAGAGATGCTACGGTACGGTTTCCATCGATTCCCTCTTTGGCATCGGGATGCCTTTCGTCATCCAAAACCTGATATTCAAATCCAACAGTATTCTTTTTCCCCGGTTCGCTCCGGATAAAATACTTGATACCGCTATTTGCCCCTTCGGTTATTTTGAAATCGGCTTCAAGGATAAAGTTTTTGTATTTTTGGAGTGTAACAATATCGCCGCCTCCTTTGTTATTCCCCTTATTGGGAATTAGGGTTCCATCTTCTATGGTCCATCCCTTTTCAGGAAAGGTGGCGAGTCCGGCAGAACGCCATCCTTCTGTCGTTTTTCCATCCCATAGCAGTTTCCATCCGCTCTCCTTCTCGTTTACTGTGAGTGTATTATTCAGATAGCTTACCTCCGCCACACTGCTATCCATTGGCATACGAAAGGATTGCAGGTTTTTTGTTAAAATCCGAATATTTCGCCAACGAATTGTTTTACCTGAATTTACCTCCGCTTTGCCGATTCCGTGAACCTGTAGGGCAATAAATCCACCAGGTGTTAACCCGTCGACGAGGTTGGCACAAGGTACACCATTTAACCAGGTACGAATCGAATTACCAATTGCTTCGACCCGGAACATATTCCACTGCCCCCGCCTGTAACTTTTTTTTGCCGGCTGGTTGTATTCCATAGGATAAAGCCAGCCTCTGCGTGATTCATCATAAATCCCGGCAGTCCATGCGCGCGGTGAATCATCACACTCCACCTGGTAACCATAAACTCGTCCGTTTTCATATTCCGGTTTACTTTCAGATCTGATCTGAACGCCTGAATTTAACCCTTCGTCCAATATCATTTCGTATTCCAGGATAAAATCTCCAAAAGTACGGGTAGTTGCAAGAAAGGAGTTTTGAGAATTTAATTTTGAAGTACCTACAATTTCACCCTTTACAACCTCATATTCAGCACTTCCATTAATCCTTTCCCATCCCTTTAAATTTTTTCCGTTAAAGAGATTTTCCCACCCCCCCTTCGAAGCAATGGCATTTAATGAAACCACTGCAAGTAAAATAATTAGTCTTAGCCTCTTTATTTTTATCATTTTTTAGTTTTTTAGCTCTTTCAGATCGCGATTAAACAAAAGAACTTCCCCTTTTTTTGTTGGGTAACTACAACTCTTATTCCGATAACGCAACTTCAGTATTTTACCGGCAGTCGAAAGCGCTTTCAATTTAACCAATTCTCCCCCCTTCCACTCAAAATCGAATTCGAAACCACCACGTGCCCGTATTCCCCGAATGTGTCCCTCGGGAAGTGCCGATGGCAGCGCAGGTAATATGTCAATGGCATCGAGATGACTTTGCAATAGCATCTCTATAATACCCGCAGCACCACCGAAGTTACCATCAATCTGGAATGGGGGATGAGCGTCGAAAAGGTTAGGATACGATCCTCCACCCGACATCTTCATCCCGGTTTGGCCCGCGGGACGGAGCAACATCTGAACCATATTCCATGCATGATCTCCATCGCGGAATCGCGCCCAGAAGTTGATTTTCCAGGCCAGGCTCCATCCTGTTCCTTCATCTCCCCGTGCGATCAGCGATTGCCGGGCACCCTCCATCAGATCAGGAGTCTCCTGCCAGTTGATCTCCTTTCCGGGATAAACACCCCACAAATGGGAAACATGACGGTGTTTATAGAGTGGGTCATCAACGTCCTCAACCCACTCCTGTAACTGTCCAAACCGCCCAATTTTATACGGCGAAATCCGGGGAAGAATTACCTTTAATGAATCTGCAAATAACTGATCCTTATGAAGTATCGCAGATGTTTCGATACAGATTTTGAAAAGACTTTTAATTATTTCATGATCCATCGTTGGTCCGGAAACTAACCCTCCGGTCTCGGGGGAGTTTGAAGGGCACGAAACTAAATATCCGCTCCTGGGATCAGGAACCAGAAAATCGACATAAAATTGGGCCGCACCTTTTAATACCGGCCATGCCCGATTAGCCAGAAATGCGGTATCGCGGTTATAAAGAAAATGTTCCCAGAGATGTTGGGCAAGCCATCCGCCTCCTGAAACCCAAATCCCGTGATTTGAATGATTGATAGGGGCTGCTCCTCTCCACAAATCAGTATTGTGATGCAAAACCCAACCTCTTGCATTATAATGAACCTTTGCTACTTTTTGACCGGAGGGAACAACCTCTTCAAGCATCCGGAACAACGCGTCATGACATTCACTAATATTCAATGGCTCCACTCCCCAGTAATTCATCTCTGTATTAATATTGACCGTATACTTACTATCCCAGGGGGGATTCAGCTTGTTATTCCATATCCCCTGAAGTGTTGCAGGAAAAGTTCCGGGGCGGCTGCTTGAAAGCATCAGATACCTGGCGTATTGGACATAAAGGGCAGCCAGGGAGAGATCCATTGCTGCAGGCACTTTTAATATCCGTTCATCTGTCGGGAGATTCTCCAGGGAAGATGGTCCGAAATCAATTCCAAACCGGTTAAAGTAATGCTGATAATCCTTAATGTGATTTTGCTTTACGATCTCAAATTTCTTAGGCTCAACCAATGCCAAATAGTTTTTGCAACGTTCTCCGGGGTTACCTGAAACATCGTTGGGGTTCACAAAACTGGTTGCAGCAACCAGGTAAATAACAGCTTCATCCGCTTTTTCAACATGCAACTGGCTACCTGAATGAGTTATTACCCCTCCGCGAGTTGTCAACTTCAGTTTTGCATTTCCCGTCAGTACACCCTCTTTAACTTTCACATTTAACTCAATAGTTCCATCCGGAGTGGCTAAACTGGAAAAACCTTCATGTAGTGAATTCATGGTCATATCAAAGGTTATCGACTTTTTCTGACTCGCCTTAAGGTGTATTGCAATAGCCTGATCCGGCACAGATGCCAGATATTCACGTGAAAAAGTGGTCGTGCCGGATTTAAATGTAGTGAGGCATAACGCCTTTGAGAGGTCGAGTTCACGCCTGTACTCAGTAACGTTTTCAGGTGGTGGAAACTTAATCCAGATGTCGCCAAATGGCTGATACCGGCACTGCCCCAATGGAACACTCATGAATTTGTCCATTGCCAGTGTTTCGGCCTCTTCCTGCTTACCCTGCCAGATCAGTTCACGGATCTTCCCAAGATATTGGGAGGCACCTTCGTGCGAATAATCGTGGGGAGCGCCAGTCCAAAGGGTCTCTTCATTAAACTGAATATGGTCTTCCGAAATCCCTCCGAAAACCATTGCTCCCAATCGCCCATTGCCAATTGGCAACGCTTCTTCCCAAATTTCAGCTGGCTTAACATACCAAAGCTTCAAGCCATGAACCAGAGAACCACCCTTGCAATGTGGTAAAAAGATCAGTAAGAGTATGATTGTCAAAATGCCTGAGATATAATTCTTCATAAGTTTTGTTAATTTTAATTCCCTGGTTAAGGTACAAAAATAATTAATCCCTTTGTTTTGTGAGCCGACATCCCCTTGATTTGAGAAATTATTGCGTCTTTAATAATTGTTAAAAATAGTTGTAGGTTTTAAGAAAACGAGTGAATACTTTTGCGGCTGAAATATTCAATTAATACTGTGTTATAATTACAATGGAAATCAATAAACCCGTCTTTAACTGGTATGCTATCCGGGTAAAATCAAGATCCGAAAAGAAGGTTTATGCCGATCTGACAGAATTAAAAATCGAAGCTTACCTGCCATTGCAACGTAAATTACGCCAATGGAGTGACCGTAAAAAATGGGTGGAAACTCCTTTGATCTCAGGTTATGTATTCGTTTATATAAGCAGAAAGGAGTATGAAACAGTACTCCGAATTTACAATGTAGTAAGTTATATTTACTTTGAAGGGAAAGCAGCAGTAATCCGGGAATCGGATATAAACCTGATAAAAAGGATGCTTGGCCAGACGGAAAATGAGGTTGAAATTACAATTGAGGAATTCAAGCCAGGGCAAATGGTTGAGATTATTGCAGGTCCTCTGATTGGGGTTGTCGGGGAACTTATCGACTTCAAAGGGAAAAATAAGGTTGCCCTACGGATTCCACCTCTGGGGTATACCGTTCTTATTGAGGCCCCTGGGAGAAATCTGGCACCTTGTAAATAGCGTTTTTAGAAATCTTGTCTTACACTTATTCAAAAATAGTATACGCCTGCATCCAAATACGATACATCTGGTTATTTAGAATGATTCTAATATTGTTTTCCTGCCTTTTGGGGAATTTAAAAGTTAGCTTTGTAGAAGAACGATTTTTTTCAGTATACCGTAATCGTAAGATTTTAGACCTGACTGTAAAATAAATTTTGTGCAGTTAATTTGCCTGTATTTATTGGAAACCAATGGGTCCGGGTTTTCCCTTTTTATAAAATAGGGAGGTAACAATTAACTGCTTAAGGTAATTAAACGAGACAATCGTAGTATGGTTATTACCATGAAATAATTTAGATTAGAAAAACAGAATTAGAAGGAGTAAAATAAAAACCTATTTACCGGTATGCCTGATCTTATTCAAATAATTATATGTTTTTTAGTTGCACTCTCAATTTCACTTTATTGTGTCCCGATAATTGTGAGGGTTGACAATGCTTTAAAGCTTTTTGACAAGCCAAATGAACGATCTTCTTCACAAAAAGCCATTCCTACTTTAGGGGGTATTGCGATTTTCTTCAGTTTTGTATTTGCATCTACCATTGGAATGTTCGGATACGATATGCCGGAACTGATTTTTATCCTGGCAGCAACATTACTTATATTCTTTATCGGATTAAAAGACGATCTGGTGAATCTTTCACCGAATAAAAAGTTATTAGCCGAAATAATTGCAGCTATGATTATTATCTTCCCCGCCCAAACCCGGTTTACGGATCTTCATGGTTTATTCGGAATTTCTCAGATAGGAGTTATTCCAAGTGTTCTTTTGACCGCATTTGTAATCGTAGTAATTATTAATTCTTTTAACCTCACTGACGGCATAGACGGTTTAGCCTCAAGTCTGACGATGATGATTGGATCTATTTTAGGGACCTGGTTTTTCATCAGCAGTCATTTAGAGTACGCAATTCTCTCATTTAGCCTGGTCGGAGCTACAGCAGGCTTTTTCTATTATAACGTGTTTGGAAAGCGAAATAAAATCTTCATGGGAGATACCGGATCGCTGGTAATAGGTGCAATAATTGCAATTTTAATTATCCGGTTTAATGAATTTAATATCGACCAGACTCAACCTTTTGCAGTTCAATCGGTACCTGCAATTTCGTTTGGTATTCTGGCGTACCCCCTATTAGATGTTGTCAGGGTTATTTTGATCCGGGTATTGCAGCGCAAGTCTCCTTTTGCAGCAGATAAAAATCACCTGCATCACCGACTACTTACGCTTGGCTTCTCTCATAACAAGTCCACTTTCACAATAGTAGGGATAAACATTCTTTTCATCCTGGCAATTTTTGCACTACATGAGATTGGAATGCTTCGTTTAATCTTTTATATCCTTTTTGCCGGCTCTTTTCTTTTCATGATTCCCGCTTTTATCATCCGGAAAAGGAATTTGATTAAAAAAGATGATCCGGTTCAGCGTCTTTTAGTTCCGCGAATTACAGCCGAAAAAATTATTGCCAGGGATAACCAATCCCGCTAATACTAAATTTTGTTTACTCCTTAATTTAACCTAAAATCAGGTAAAAGTCAAAAAAACGTTCTAAGCATTTTTGATAGAACCAAATAAACCTTATTTTTGGTAAATTATAATGGGAAATAAATGATTTTAATTCTTTTTGCGATCTCTCAACGGTTACGAATAATCTTAAGTCTGATATATTTGGGATGCATTGCGATCCTTTCACTTCTGCCTTCCACTGACATACCGCAGGTCTCAATGTTTCCGGGAGCCGATAAAATCGTCCATCTGTGTATGTACCTTGGACTTAGCGTAATATCATGCTGGTCAATGCATGCAGAAATTAATTACAAATGGTATTATATTGTAATTTTGTTTGCTATAAGCTGGGGCATTTCAATGGAGATTTTTCAAAAAATAATGAATCTTGGACGGTCCTTTGAACTACTTGATATTCTATCAAATTCTATTGGGGCAATAATAGGAGTTGTCCTGTATATGTTGCTCGTACGTTTAAAGAATCATTTCGAATTAAGAAAGTCCGATAATCTGCGCCATTCTGGATTATTATAAGAGGAGCAAATCCCGAATTATTAAATTGTCACTATAAAATCAGTTCTAAGCAATTAATTTATTATCCGTTATGAAAGGAATAATTCTTGCAGGAGGATCAGGAACCAGGTTGTATCCGATCACCAAAGGGGTATCAAAACAGCTTTTACCGGTCTATGACAAACCAATGGTCTATTATCCGTTGTCTACCTTAATGCTTTCAGGAATCAGGGAGATCCTTTTGATCTCCACCCCGGAAGATATCGGCATGTACGAACGGTTATTAGGGACCGGGAAAGAGTGGGGGATTTCAATTAGCTACAAGATTCAGCCCTCCCCGGATGGATTGGCACAGGCATTTCTACTTGGGGAAGATTTTATTGGTTCGGATGATGTTTGTCTTGTCCTTGGAGACAATATCTTTTACGGGTATGGATTTTCAGGCATGCTTCATGAATCGGTTGAACTTGTAAGGAATGAGCAAAAAGCAGTGATTTTTGGATATGTTGTCTCAGATCCCGAACGATATGGTGTTGCCGAAATTGACAAGGAGGGAAATGTTCTTTCCCTGGAAGAGAAACCGCTGGAACCAAAGTCAAATTTTGCCGTTGTAGGGCTCTATTTTTATCCAAATTCGGTTATTGAAGTTGCAAAGAAAATAAAACCATCCCCCCGTGGAGAGCTGGAAATAACTACTGTAAACCAGGTATATATGAATAATAAAGAGTTGAAACTATCAACCATGGGGCGTGGTTTTGCATGGCTTGATACCGGAACTCACACCTCTTTAATTCAGGCCTCCAATTTTATCGAAACAATCGAAACGCGTCAGGGATTGAAGGTTGCCTGTCCCGAAGAGATTGCCTATCACAATGGATGGATTACTAAAGATCAGCTAATTGTACTTGCTCAACCGATGATCAAAAATCAATATGGACAATATCTGCTAAGATTGGCAGCGGATTAATAACCTATAATAATTCAGCGATGAAAGTAATAGCCACTAAAATACCGGAAGTATTAATATTTGAACCAGATGTATTTGGAGACCACCGAGGCTACTTCTTCGAATCATTTCGCCGCGATGTTTTCGAAAAATATGTCGGGGAAGTCCATTTTATTCAGGATAATCAATCCAAATCAGGGTTAGGTGTATTAAGGGGGCTCCATTTCCAGAAGCCACCTTTTACACAGGCAAAACTTGTGCAGTGTCTTCAAGGGGAGGTGCTTGACATTGCTGTTGATCTGCGGATCGGCTCCCCAACCTACGGAGAGCATGTTGCTGTTCGGCTTTCCGAGACGAACCATAGCCAGCTGTATGTTCCAAGGGGATTTGCACACGGATTTGCGGTGCTGAGTGAAACTGCAGTATTTTCATATAAATGTGATAATTATTATAATCCAGGTGCCGATGGTGGATTAATATATAATGATCCTTCAATAAATATTGACTGGATACTTAAGCTAGACGAAATTAAACTATCCGAAAAGGACACCAAACTCCCTCCATTTGAAGAAATAACCTGTTTCGATTATAAATATTTCAGATAATCGTCGGGGTCGAACGCAGAATGATTAACTTTACACTTGATTTTATAGATTCAAGGGAAAATGGGTGAAAATTCCTTTAAAGGGAGAAATTTTCCAAAAAGAATTGAACTTCAAACCGGCCTAATTAAAAAACACACGAATATGAATTTTTCAACGAAATATCTGCTTATTTTAAGCGCGTTTAGTGTTATTATCTCCGGATGTTCAAAAGGGGGAAGCACGCCACCGGTTGTGATTCCTGATACCACAAAGCCAACGATAACAATTACAAAGCCCTCTGCGGCACAAATTTTTTCTGCCGGCGCAACCATTCCATTCGAAGTCACTTTTACAGATAATGAAGCCCTTAAGAATTACGATGTTGCCATTAGTAAATCGACATTAGGAGCTCTGGCATTAAAAAATGTACCAACATCCGTAGCATTTAGCTATACACGGTCTACATCCGGCCTAAGCGGTAAATCTCAGACTATTACGATAACAGACATTATCATTCCGACTAATACACTTTTACAAATTGTATCAACCGGAACCTATAATATTAAGGTGAACTGCAGCGATGCTTCAAATAATTCAAGCTCACAAACCTTAGTCATAACGATTAATTAATCTGGATTCCAATTTTAGCAGACTCAACAACATATTTTTCAGAAACATACGAAGTGCTTAAAATAACTGGCTCCCGGCCGGTTATTTTTTTAAGTTTTTTCATGTAAGTTTGCAGCACTCAAATAAATCTGTTTATGACTGATAGCAATCATCCGTTCGATAAGTATATTAAAATATTCTGGAGTCTCTTTGGGATCGGTATTTTAATGATTATCATACTATTTAGTTTGGTGGCAAACGGCAAGCTTGGTTTTATGCCTTCGCTGTCTGAATTGGAAAATATTGAATCCTCACTGGCTTCAGAGGTCTATTCCTGCGACAGTGTCGTTATACGTAAATTCTTTTATAAAGAAAACAGAACATTTGTCCCCTACGAGCAGATTAGTCCAAATGTAATCACAGCTCTGATTGCCACAGAAGACGAGCGATTTTACCACCATTCTGGGATCGATATCAGAGGGTTGCTTCGGGTTGCAAAAGGGGTTCTTACAGGAAATGAAAGCTCTGGCGGAGGGAGTACCATCAGTCAGCAATTGGCAAAAATGTTATTCCCACGTGAAGAGATGGATCGCAAAATAAACCTGGCATTCCGTAAATTCAGAGAGTGGGTTATTGCAGTTAAACTCGAACGCAATTTCACTAAAGAAGAGATTCTCACGATGTATCTCAATAAGTTTGACTTTTTGAATCTGGCTGTCGGAATAAAATCAGCAGCGCAGATCTATTTTGGCACTACTCCTGATCTTCTTACTATGGAGCAGGCTGCAATGCTTATCGGAATGGCAAAAAATCCCTCTTTATACAATCCTGTCCGTCGTCCGGAAATAGTTAAACAACGTAGAAATGTTGTCCTTGACCAGGTCAGAAAATATGGGACAATCTCAAAATCAGAATTCAATACACTGAAAGCCAGGCCTCTGATCCTTAATTATCATAAAGAGGATTTCAAATCAAGCCCTGGCATCTATTTTACTGAATACCTCAGAACCACCCTGATGGCTCAAAAACCGGATCGCAGCAAATATGGAGCCTGGCAAAACCAGCAATTCCATGAAGACTCCATAGAATGGGCAACCAATCCTTTATATGGCTGGTGTCGCAAAAATCCTAAACCCGACGGAACACCATACAATATTCATTCCGATGGATTGAAGATCTATTCAACAATTGACATTCGGATGCAGAAGTATGCAGAATATGCAATCCGACAGCATCTTAGTGTAGAAATTCAACCTGTCTTCAATCAGCGGCTTAAAGGATTGCGAAATCGGCCATTCCCGAATGCAATGTCAGATGAAGATTCCCGCGCCCTGCTCAATGTTGCAGTAAAACAAAGTGAGCATTACAGGCAACTTAAGGGTCAGGGGCTGAACCAGGAAGAGATTATGAAGGAGTTTAAAAAGCCTGCAGAAATGACCGTATTCAGTTGGCGCGGAGAGATTGACACAACAATGACCCCCCTCGACTCTGTAAAATATGCCCTTGGATTTCTCCGCTCAGCGATGATGACCATGGAGACAAAAACAGGTCATGTAAAGGCATGGGTAGGTGGTCCAAATTACAAATACTTTATGTACGATATGGTGAAGCTTGGGAAAAGACAGGTGGGCTCAACCGTGAAGCCATTTCTCTATACCCTGGCGATGCAGAACGGGTATTCGCCATGTACGATGGTTCCCAATGCAGAACAGACCTTTTACTTAGCCGACGGTACTACATGGACGGCAAAGAATTCAGGGAGTACTGACTACGACGGGCAGATGGTTACCTTAAAATGGGGGCTTGCCAACTCTGTAAACCAGGTGTCCGGTTGGGTGATGAAACAGTTTAATCCTGAATCAATGGCAAATATGATGCGCAAAATGGGGATTACAAGTCCCATCGATGCTGTTCCGTCGATGTTTCTTGGAACTTCAGATGTAACAATTTATGAAATGGTGGGCGCATACGGGACCTTTGCCAATCACGGTGTTTATACAAAACCTATTTTTGTTACCCGAATTGAGGATAAGAATGGCAATATTCTGGCCCGTTTTTCACCTGAACATCATGATGCTATCGATCCGAAGACAGCCTTTTTAATGCTCAATCTTTTGGAAGGTGTTGTGAATGAAGGGACAAGCCAGCGATTAAGACGCGAAGGATTGATTTATGGAAATCTTACAGCTGATATCGCAGGAAAAACTGGGACAACCCAGAACCAGTCCGACGGATGGTTTATGGGAATCACCCCTGAACTGGTTACCGGAGTCTGGACCGGGGGAGATTTACGTGCAATCCATTTCGAAGGATTGACGATGGGACAGGGAGCCAACATGGCACTACCCGTATATGGTTATTTTATGAATAAACTTTACCGCGATCGTACCCTAGGCTATTCTCAGAGTACCCGTTTTGAAGCGCCTGAGGGATTTCACATGGATCTTGATTGTTCAAAAGTTATGAAAGACGAAAAGCACGATAGTGAAACTGATTTCTTCTAAATTGGGTTTTTCCATTCGCCATATTCCATCATGAGCTTTTTTAGCTCGTCAACCGCATTTTCACTGTCCACATGGCGTTTGATCAGCTTTTGACCTTTATAGAGGTTGATCTTCCCTTTTCCTGAACCTACAAAGCCATAATCGACATCCCCCATTTCGCCGGGACCATTAACTACACATCCCATAATTCCAATCTTCAGATTCTTTAGATGGTCAAAGTTCCGTTTAATCTCTGCCAGTGTATCCCTCAGATCAAAGAGGGTTCGCCCACAACCGGGACAGGAGATAAACTCTGTCTTGGTCACTCGCATCCGGCTTGCCTGGAGAACGCCAAATGCAAGATTTTTCAGTTCATTATAACCTGTATTCCCTTCATTTGTAAGGAGTATGCCGTCGCCATAACCGTCGATAAAGAGCCCGCCAAGATCTGTTGACGCCCTAATAAGCAAATCCTCATAATTATTTATTTTATAGGTACGGTGTAAAATAACAGGACATTTACAAATATGGGCATCCAACTCCATGAAAAAAGCCCTCATCTCCGCATAACAATTCAGGTTATCACTCTCCATAATGAGGATTACCTTCCGCTCTCTTTTGAGCTTTTCAATAATCTCGGGATTCTCCTCCTTAAAAACGTCATACTCCCTTTTATTAATCCTTACAAAACGCATCTGCCCGGTGTAGTTGTCGTTAAACAGGTAATCTTCACATGAAAGGATCTGATACGATTTGTTTCCACGGTCAAGGATTCGCTTTCCGTCATAAAAGTATTCGGGTTCAATACCTGAATTCAGCGTTCTTACCTCTTCCCTGGTATAATTGTTTAGGCTTCCAATAACAACTGCAGGTTTTTTTCCGCCGATATCATTCACCGGCCTGCTGGAACGACGTTCGTATTCAAAAGGATTGGTTTGTGCCACAAGTGGAGCCTTTATAGAGGCATGATTCTCTCTCCCCACAAATACATCCACCAGTTTACGTGCAAAAGGGATTTCTGCAGCCGGGTCTTCCGTAAGGGAAATGCGAATGGTGTCACCGATCCCATCGGCAAGAAGGGCGCCTGATCCGACAGCCGATTTGATTCGACCATCTTCACCTGCTCCGGCCTCAGTTACCCCGATGTGAAATGGATAATTCATATCCTCAAGCCGCATCCTGTAATTCATCAGCCTGACAGTATAAACCATCATCCTTGTATTGCTCGATTTAATAGAGATTACGAGGTTGTGATAATCCTCTCTTTTGCAAATTCGCAAAAACTCCATGACCGACTCCACAATCCCTGCAGGAGTATCGCCGTAACGACTCATAATCCGATCAGATAATGAACCCTGGTTGGCTCCGATTCGCAAGGCTGTACCACGCGATTTACACTCCGTGATAAATGGAATAAACCGCTCTTCTATTTTGGAAAGTTCCTCAAGGTATTCTTCATTGGTATAAAGAAGGTGCTCAAACTTTGCCCTTTTATCGTAGAAGTTCCCGGGATTAATTCTAACTTTTCGTACATATTTAATTGCAATATTAGCGGCGGCCGGATTAAAATGAACATCTGCAACCAAAGGATTGAGGTAACCTCTGCGGTCAAGTTCAGCTCTGATATTCTTCAGATTTTCGGCCTCCCTGACCCCCTGAACGGTAACTCTGACAAAATCGGCTCCGGCATCCAAAATCCGGATTACCTGGCTTACTGTACTATCGGTGTCTTTTGTGTCTGTATCAGTCATCGATTGCAGCCGGATAGGATACATTCCACCCAGGGTAACCATCCCGATTTTAACAATGGCAGTGTCCTGCCTTTTGAATCTTAAAAGGGAATCGATGTAATTAAAATTCTGATTCTTCATTTCGCTTGTCTGTTAAGTCCGATAGCTCCCGCAAATTTATTCTTTATTTCCGATATTTGTGATGAGGTAAAATAACAAAAGGGCGAGTGAGTAACTTTTTTGAATTAGATTTGTTGAAAATTAACCTTTATGTCGGTACAAATAGAATCTGTTACAAAAATATACGGCAATCAGCGTGCCCTTGATAATGTCTCCTTTACCGTAAATTCGGGCGAAATAGTTGGAATCCTGGGGCCTAACGGTGCGGGTAAATCAACAATCATGAAAATAATTACCGGCTTTCTCTACCCTGATTCAGGTACAGTGCGGGTGAATGGTCTGCTAACGGGTGAAAATAGTCTGGAAATCAGGCGGCAGATTGGGTATTTGCCGGAAAATAATCCACTCTATACCGATCTTTATGTAGGAGAATATCTCAGCTATGCGGCAGGCCTTTACCATCTGAAAGCGGCACAATCGCGTATAAAAGAGATTATTGGACTAACCGGTCTTGAGGCTGAAAAACACAAAAAAATAGGATCTCTTTCCAAAGGTTACCGGCAGCGCTTAGGATTAGCCCAGGCTTTGATTCACGATCCGTCAGTACTGATCCTTGACGAACCAACATCGGGGCTTGATCCGTCCCAGCTGGTCGAAATACGTCATTTAATCCGTAATATAAGTTTCAACAAGACAGTGATGATCTCCACACACATTATGCAGGAGGTTGAAGCTTTGTGTGACAGAATAATAATTATCAGCCGGGGTAAGATTTTGGCCACAGATTCTCCTGCAAATATTAAGAAAATGTCGGCAACCGGCTCACAAACGATACTGGTTGAATTTGAAGAGGCTGTCGCTGTCGATAAATTGCTCGAAATTAATGGGGTCAACCGGGTTGAAGCCGGTCCTGGAAGAACCTTCATTCTCAGGGGCGACCACGAAAACCTTCGCGCGCTAATTTTCCGATTCGCAATCACCAATGGATATACGATTCTAACTTTAAACAAACAGGAAACCAGCCTTGAAAATGTATTTCTGGAAATAATAAAATAAGGTAACCGGCTAATATTTATGGCTATAGTCTAAAATCACAATTCAAAACGAATTTAAAGTGTAAAATATTTAATTATTTTACACTTTTTTTTTACGTTGTTAAATTTTATTGCTATTTTTGACACAGATTTTAGAGTAAGCAATACGAATATTGATAATTTTAATTCAACATCGTTTTCAACAGCCAAACTCTTCAATTGCAAATAAAAATTAGAGACGTTCGTTAAAACATTCTATTTTGAACTCACCAATTCATCCGATTCTGATTAATTTCCTAAAAAAGCACGCTTTTTCGGGTAACAATTCCGGAATCAGGTTAATTAAAAAGATTGATCTAAGCTATGAAAAAAAGCCTGAAAATACTTATTTACCTGATCCTGTTATTGCAGATAAAATCGGCAATTGGTCAGACAAGCTATATGATTACAACAGATCAGATATACCTAAACGCAGCTAATCCACTCTATAAATCAGTAAAACCAGGAGATACCCTATATTTTGCAGCCGGAAACAAAAATTATCTACTTATTAAAGGTTTCAGAGGAGCGCCAGGCAAACCAATCGTAATGATCAATTCAGGTGGTCCAATAATAATCGATACCGATTTCTATTATGGTATAAATATCCAGAACTGCCAGTATATTAAGTTCACAGGAACCGGAGATCCGGGACAGACCTATGGATTTCAGGTTAAACGGGTTGCGGCAGGCGCCGGAATGAGTATCGGAGCCTTAAGTTCTGACTTTGAAATCGATCACGTTTCAATTGAAAACACTTTAATTGGCGGGCTTTACGCCAAAACAGATCCGGAATGTGACCTTACGGCTGTCCGAAGTGCATTCACCCAGTACAATACAATAATCCACGATAATTATATCGGACATGCAGGAAACGAAGGGATGTATATTGGCAGTACAAAGTTTTCCGGGCAGGATGTTATTTGCAATGGGAAAGATACACTGCTGATGCCAAGTTTACTCGATGGTGTAAAGGTTTATAACAATCTTGTTGAATATTCAGGATGGGATGGAATTCAGGTAAGCTCTGCATACAAAAACTGTCAGATCTATAATAACAAGGTATTATTTGACAGTCAGGCCGGGGTGGACTCTCAAATGTCGGGAATAATTATGGGCGGTGGAACCAGAGGCGACTGTTTCAATAATTTTATCAGCCAGGGGAAAGGTGATGGAATTGAATGTCATGGACTTGGAGGCTGCCGCATATTTAACAACATTATTGTCGATGCAGGGCGCAGCTTTATGCCAACTGATCCCACTAAAATGAAACATGGGATGTTCTTCACCGATGTTTCCATTCAGAAAGACTCCTCTTTTTTCATTCAGAATAACAACATCATCAATCCAAAATCAGATGGAATCCGTTTTTCGAGCATAAACAGTAAAAATAATCTGATTGCATCAAACGTGATTATTAATCCAGGCTCGTATGATTATTACCAAAATGGAAATACAAGCTTTAAGGGTATTAATTCGTATGTAATGATGCAGGATATCACCTCAGATGTGAAACTTCAAAACAACTATCTTTCACGCTCGGCAGATTCTGTAAAATTTGTTTCCACAACGATGCAGGTGCCTGACGATTTCAATTTACTTGATGGTTCTCCACTGATTGATCATGCGGATATCGATCCAGCTATAACATTTGATTTTGAAGGTGCACCCCGCCCTTCCGGGGTAAAATCAGATATTGGAGCCTTCGAATTCCAGGGGACTACAACGATAGTGACAAATGTTCTACCTGACATACATAATATTACAGGCGGAGGCAGCTTTTGTGACGGAGGAAACGGTGTGGCTGTTGGATTAGCTGGATCCCAAACAGGGATCTCTTACCAATTGGCTGTAAATGGCTCAAATATAGGAAACAGCGTAACCGGAACAGGGTCCGCAATTGATTTTGGTCTCCAAATTGCTGCAGGAACCTATACCGTAACAGGAACAAATATGATCTCCTCCTTATCCTCCATGATGGCCGGCAGTACCGATATTATACTAAATTCACTTCCAATTCAATTTACGGTAACCGGTGGTGGCGCTTATTGCGATGGAGGAGGAGGAGTTAATGTCGGATTAAGCGGTTCACAGTCAGGGATCGAATATTTGCTTATCTTAAATGGCACTGCAACAGGGAATAGCATTGCGGGAACAGGTAATGCATTAGACTTTGGTCTTCAAACTGCAGCTGGAATTTATTCCATTATTGCAACCAATGCCTCATCTGCATGTACAAACGTAATGACCGGTGATGTAACTGTAGCTATCAGTGCATTAGCTGTGACTCCTGCCGCTATAGGTGGAATAACCAGTGTTTGTGCTGGTAGTATCACCACTTTAACAGAGATAACTACAGGAGGAACATGGAGCAGTTCACTGCCATCAATAGCTTCAGTAACTTCGACTGGAAGTGTTACGGGCATTACTCCTGGAATTACAACCATATTTTATACGGTTACCAACGCGGGAGGTTGCAGCAGTATTGCAAGTACAATCTTAACCGTTAATGCACTACCATCTCTCTTTTCAGTGACCGGTGGTGGAGTTTATTGCACTGGAAGTACCGGGGTGGTTGTCGGATTAAACGGATCGCAGAGTGCTGTCAATTATCAGCTGTTATTAGCCGGTGTCAATACAGGTGCGACTGTAGCAGGTACAGGTTCAGCTATAAGTTTTGGATTAAAAACTACCGCAGGATCCTACACTGTGATAGCAACTAATTCACTAACAACCTGTTCATCAATGATGACAGGCAGTGTTACTATTTCAACAAGTACCGCTCCTGCTGCTCCTGCGTCGATTAACGGAACGAAGTCGGTCTGTGTTGGCAATACGACAACCTTGACGGATGCAACAGCAGGCGGAATATGGAGCAGCTCAAATACTGCCATTGCTACTGTCGGCACAACAGGCTCTGTAAAAGGGATTGCGGCAGGCACAGTCACAATAACTTATACAGTAACAAACGCTGGAGGATGCAGCAGTTCTACCAGTACTGCAGTAACCGTGAACGCTCTTCCTGCTTCTCCAGCTACCATTGGAGGAAATACAGTAATATGTCAGGGTACAACAACCACACTAACAGAAGCTACCACAGGAGGTGTATGGAGTACTTCATCTTCCTCAATTGCAACAGTTACAACAAAAGGAGTTGTCACCGGGATTGCAGGCGGAACTGCTACAATACGCTACACGGTTACAAACGCAAGCGGTTGTACAAATAATATAAGCACTACTGTAACAGTTAATTCTTCAGCTGCTCAACCAGATAAGTTTACAGTCTCGACCACTAAGGTAAGCAAGGGAACCCCTAATTTAGCTTATACTGTTCCTTTGGTGGCTGGCGTGACCTATAAATGGAGTTACTCAGGAACCGGTGTTACAATTTCAGGTACGACGAACTCTGTCCTAATAAGCTTCTCTCTTACAGCAACTTCCGGAACACTAAGCGTTACAGCCACCAACGGATGCGGAACAAGTGCTAGCAGAACCTTAGGCATCAGCTTAGTGAAGGGAGCTACAATACCTGCCTCGGTGATCGATACAGTGACTGTTCAGGCAACAGTTCTAACACCTGCCGATTCATCCGAGGTAGCTTCGGTTCTCGTAACTAAAGAATCATTAAATGTAACAGCTGCAAACAATGACCTTAAAGTATATCCAAATCCGACCATTAATAATGCCACTTTTGAATTCCAGATCGGCGTTAATTCAAATGTAAAGCTTGATATCTACTCGATGACAGGACAACAAATGGCCAGAATCTTTGACGCAGATGTCGAAGGTGGGATTACGCAGACTGCTTACCTGCAGCAGTCGCTTCCATCCGGTTTGTATTCCTGTGTGATGCGCTGGGGTGGAAAAATGCTGACAAAAAAACTTATTGTCATGCAATAAACATCCTGTTTCTTGTGTAGATTTTTAAATTTAGATTACTCAATTCATAAAAATTAAATAAAAGAATCTATCTTTGTAGAGTTATTAGTGGATAAATTTGATTGATTGCAACCACGGAAAAAAATGCTAAACCAAAACATTGGATTCTTTCCTTTCAATCAAATATCCCTATAAGTTTTTTTTTATTAATTGACCTGAGCGATCAGATCATAATATCGTATAATTATGGGATATCTTTTTACCTCGGAATCTGTGTCTGAAGGGCACCCGGATAAAGTTGCCGATCAGATTTCAGATGCAGTTCTTGATGAATTTCTCGCTTACGACCCCAATTCAAAAGTGGCTTGTGAAACACTTGTAACCACCGGTCAGGTTATTTTGGCCGGAGAAATCAAATCACAAACCTACGTTGATGTTCGCGAAGTTGCCCGCAGGGTAATCAATCGCATCGGATACACAAAGGCCGAATATCAGTTTGATGGTGATTCATGCGGTGTGCTGACAGCATTACACGAACAGTCTCCTGATATCAATCGTGGAGTGGATAAAATAGACCGTGAAAATCAGGGAGCAGGTGACCAGGGTATGATGTTTGGCTATGCTTCGTCTGAAACGGGAAACTACATGCCGCTCTCACTTGACCTCTCACATCTCTTACTACAGGAGTTGGCTGCGATCCGTCGTGGCGGAGCAGTAATGACCTACCTGCGTCCCGATTCAAAATCTCAGGTAACCATCGAATATGACAATGATAATAAACCGGTTAAAGTTCATACAATTGTAGTTTCGACCCAGCATGACGAGTTTTTGCAACCTGAAAACAATTCACCCGAAGCCCAGTCATCCACTGACCAGGCGATGTGCAACAAGATCAAGGCTGATGTTCAGGAACATCTGATCCCTGCAATTCTGGCTAAATTACCTGTACCGATTCAGCATTTGTTTAAAGCCGGGTATATTCTTTACGTCAACCCAACCGGAAAATTTGTGATCGGTGGTCCCCATGGAGACACCGGTCTCACAGGCCGGAAGATCATTGTTGATACATATGGCGGGAAAGGTGCTCATGGTGGTGGAGCTTTCTCAGGAAAAGACCCATCCAAGGTTGACCGGTCTGCTGCCTATGCCGCACGACATATCGCTAAAAATATGGTTGCCGCAGGAATTGCTGAAGAAATTTTGGTCCAGCTGGCCTATGCCATTGGTGTTGCCAAACCTGTAAATATTTATGTAAATACCTATGGGACTTCAAAAATAGCCTTAACCGACGGGGAGATCGCGGAGAAAATAAACTCACTTTTTGACCTTCGTCCCTACGCAATCGAGGAGCGGTTGAAACTCCGCAATCCGATTTATGAAGAGACTGCAGCATACGGCCACATGGGGCGCACACCGCAAACCATCACAAAAAAATACACCTCTCCATATTTTGGCGATATGACCAAAGAGGTGGAATTATTTACCTGGGAAAAACTCGATTATGTCGATAAGATCCAGGCAGCCTTCGGAGTATAACTTACTTCTGACACTTAAAAACCCCGAAAGTGATTGAAACTTTCGGGGTTTTTTTAAGCAGTAAACAATTTAAGATTCCGCATTAGAAGCTAATATCCCAGATACCGGCAGCCTTTTCGAGCTCTACAAGGGCAACTGCGCGATTAAAAAGGGTCTCATAATAACTTTGCTGAATGTCATTATAGGTCCGCTGGGCAATCAACACTTCAAGCAGTGAGGTCTCTCCGCGACTATAACTATAAATCTTTCCTTTCCGCACATTTTGAGCGCTTTCAATCATGCCGTGATCGTAACTGTCAACCTGTTTGCAATAGGCAAGATAATTCTGCATCGTCTGAGCGATCTCACTTCGAATTTGCAATTCTGCTTTTTTATAAAGGACCTCAGATTGTTCCACTTGAAATTGAGCCTGTTTCAATTCCCCTTTGTAATAATTTGAAAATTTCAATGGGATTGCAATCCCTCCTGAAACGGTAGTTGCTGTAGGCCCACTTCCGGAAGAAGGGTAGCTGTTCCCAATTCCAAGATTTATATCAATGTCGATATTCCGCTCTTTATGAGCAACTTTCAAGGCTTTACCGGCAACATCCTTCGTATAAAGTGCAGCCACAAGGTCGGCCCGTTTTTCCCTTGCAACATTATACAAATCAGCAAATTTAAACGCCCGCTGCTTAAATTTCAGGTTCCCTTCCGGAATCCAAAGCGTATCTTCGGTTAAAACTCCCGTAGCCTGTGAAAGTTGGATCATCGAATTTCGAAGGTCGGCCTCTGCCTGTAAATATTCATTGTAAAGCGAACCTGCCTCGAGCTTACTCTGAATCGCATCAATTTCCATAATACTTCCTAGCTTTAAGCGGATGCTGTCAGCTTCAGCAAGCCGTTTCATCGTCTGGTAAGAGTTTAGCTTTACGTCAAAGAGCTGTTTCTGTTTTAACGTTGCCAGAAAAATCTCAGCTGTCTGGGCTTGAAGATTCCGGAAGAAATCGGATAATAACGCTTTTGAGAGTTCGTGCTGACTCCTGGCCAGATCAATGCGTGCCCTCCGTTTCCCGAATAGATCGATCGTTTCACTCAATCCACCATTAACCCCATGCCCGGTAGCCAAATTGCCTTCATGATCCTGAGACAACCCTATTGATAGTACCGGATCAGAAAACACTTTTGCGATCTCGATAGCCGCTTCAGCTTTACTAACTTCGTAATGAGCTGCAGCATAATCCAGGTTCCGTCTCCCTACCAAATCCATAAAGTCAGCAAACTTAAGGTTGTTCCGATAAAAGAAAGTATCGGACTGCGAATATGAATCTCCAACCTGGAATAACAGACTTACCAGCAGTATTGTAACTATTTTTATTTGCATATAGTAAACTTTTTAACCATTCAACACCGTATAATCTTCGTCTTTAGTCCACCTTTTTTCCGCAAGATAATACAATGCCGGTAATACATAAAGAGTGATCAAAGTAGCAAACAGCAGACCATAAACAATCACAGTTGCAAGTGGTCGTTGCACATCTGAGCCAATACCTGTGGAGAGTGAGGCAGGAAGTAACCCAAGCACTGCAACCGTTGCAGTCATCAAAACAGGCCTCAACCGGTGAGCCGCCCCATCGTTAACAGCCTCCTTTAACTTCATTCCCTGACGGCGCAAGGCATTAAAATGGGAGATCATGATTACACCATTTTGTATAGAGACACCAAACAAGGCTATAAAACCGACCGCAGATGAGACATTCAGTGTCATTCCACGAACATTCAAGGCAAGCATTCCGCCAAACAAAGCCAATGGAACGATCCCCATCAGAAGAGCCGCCTGACGCAACCTTCCAAATGCCCCGAAGAGCAGTAAAAACATTATAGCCAATGCCAGCGGAACGATGAAACCAAGACGTGCATAAGCCCGATGCTGGTTCTCAAATTGTCCACTCCATACAATATTACACTTTTCATGATCGTACTTCACCTTTTGATCAATCTGGTTCTGGGCGATGTTCAGAAATGCCGTAAGATCGATCCCTCTGAGGTTTATACGCAGTGCCATATACCGTTTATTCATTTCTCTTGTGATTGTACTGGCGCCAGTACTCAGTTTAATATCTGCAACCTGAGAGAGGGGAATTTTGGCTCCCGATCCCGAGGTTAGCATCAGATTCCCGATCTTCTCAGGCGTATTCCTGCTGTTATCGTTATACCGGCAAATTACATCATAAACTTTATTCCCGATAAATATCTGTGAAACCGGCTGACCGCCAATTGCAACCTCAACAAGTTCAGCGACATCCGAAACATTAAGGCCGTATTGAGCGATCTTATCCCTGTTGGCATGAATCTGAAGCTGAGGCAGTGCCGGCTCCTGGTCGATAGCCAGATCAGTGGCCCCTGGAATTGTCTTCAAAATAGTTAAAATATTTTCGGCAACCTGCCTGCTCTCTTTCAAATCTTCACCATAAATTTTTATGGCCAGATCACTATGAGATCCGGCAATCTGATCCATCACCATATCGAAGATAGGTTGTGAAAAGCCAACGGTATATCCCGGCATTAAATCAATCTCTTTTGACATCTCATTGATGAGGTCACTCTTTCGTTTACCGTTCTTCCATTCAGAATACGGCTTTAGGCCAATTGAACATTCAATATGAGATAGCGAGAAGGGATCCACGCCCTGATCGTCACGTCCGGTCTGAAACATCACATAGGATACTTCCTTGTATTTATTTAGTCGCAGCCGCAATGTATCACTCATTACCCTCGATTTCTCCAGGGATATTCCCGGAGGAAGCTGTACCTGTAACCATAGCGATCCCTCATCCAACTGAGGCAGAAAATCCTTTCCAACGGTAAAAGTAAGGATCGTCGCTGCAATCATCACCAAAACCAACGGGAGAAATACGGATTGTGGACGCGCTATAATCCGGGCTGTCTGCCTTTTATATTTCGAGGTTAGCTTTTCAAGCCAATTATTATGATAGCTTTTCTGAGGATTTTTATAAAGCACATAAGCCAGACCAGGTATTAAGAATAACGCGACAGACAAAGCCCCAAGAAGCGCATAACCAACCGTAAACGCCATTGGTGTAAACAGTTTTTTCTCGACCCGTTCAAATGCGAAGAGTGGCAGGTAAGCAGTGATGATAATTATGGATGAGAAGAAAACAGGTTTTGCCACTTCGAGCACCCGCTCAACAATCGATTTTTCCTCAAAAATCAGATCCGGGTGGTCTTCTCTTTTCTTGAGAATAGTCTCCATCATAACAATCGCCCCATCGACAATAATCCCGAAGTCGATCGCCCCCAACGAGAGGAGATTAGCCGGAATATCTGTGACCAGCATCAATCCAAAGGCAATAAGTAAGGCCACCGGGATTGTAATTGCCACGAGTAAGGCGCCGCGCCAGCTCCCCAGAAAAATAATGAGCACAATCACCACAAGAAGAATTCCTTCGAGTAAAGTATGTGATACCGTATTTAATGTTGTCTGAACAAGATCTGTCCGATCCAAAAAAGGGTAAATCTTAACTCCTTGAGGGAGAATATCCCGGTTGAGGTCCTCCACTGCAAGATGCACCTGTTCAAGCACTTTCGAAGGATTCTGATAACGTAGCATCTGCACAGTCCCCTCGATACTCTGAGCATAGTTTCTGCTTTTGTCAGAAAAGCTCAATGTCCCTTTCGTTTCGAGGCTGCCATATTTCAAATCTCCCAGATCTTTTATGAAGATGGGAACTCCATTCTCGGTCTTAACGACAATTTTTCCAAGATCACCAAGGTCCTTGACAAGGCCGATTCCTCTTATAACATAACCCAGATCGCCGCGATAGAGCATACTTCCACCGGCATTGGTATTGTTTTGCCCAATTTTATTGGATACGTCTGTCAACGTAAGTCCATATTGTTCAAGCTTTACAGGATCGATCTCAATTTGAAACTGAGTCGAAATTCCACCGAAATTGTTTACATCCGCCACGCCAGTCACCTGTTTTAAGCGCGGAATGATAACCCATTTATTGAGGTCTGTCAACTCACGCAGATCATGATTTTTACTCTCAATGATATACCGGTAAATTTCTCCGGTGGGAGAAGTGAGGACATTTAATCCGGGAACTGCACCATAGGGAAGCGGGATCGTATTAAGCCGCTCCTGCACCCGCTGACGGGCCCAGTAGTCCTCAACCTTATCTTCGAAAACCAGTACGATCGTCGAAAGACCAAACGTATTTTTACTCCGCATTACGTGAACGCCTGGCAAGCCATTTAATTCGCGTTCAATAGGAATTGTAATCTGTTGCTCAACCTCTTCGGCTGCAAGACCGGGTACCTGAGTAATAACCTGGACGGTCACATCCGCTATGTCAGGATACGCCTCAATTGAAAGTTGCCTCCACGAATAAAATCCCAGTAAGCAGATCAGGAAGAAAAGTGAAGCCATCATCCATCGCTTACGGATGGCTGTTAAAATAATTCCATGCATAAGTCAGGCTATTTAGCTTCAAGTAAATAAAAAGCTCCTTCAGTAACGATCTCATCACCGCCACTTAAACCGGATTTTACGATGGTTCGGTCACCATCGGTACCCGCAGGTTGGATCATCCGTTTTACAAATCCATTTCCCTTAGTTTTTACAAAAACAAAACTGTTCTCCTCCATTTGCAACACCGCACTAAGTGGTATCAGGATTGAATTATCAGCCTTTTCGGTAAACTGTACCGTAGCATACATACCTGGTTTAAGGTTGTGCCCCTTATTCTCACATTCGATAAAAACCTCCACCGAACGGGTCGATTCATCAAGCATTTCACTGATATGATAGACCACACCGGTAATCATTAAACCTGGCACTCCTGCTGCTTCGATCTCAACTTCGTCAGATTCATGGATGCTGTTAATATCTTTCTCCTTAACCTGTCCGACAACCCAAACTTTGCTCAGTTCAGCGACAAGAGCTATCGGACCGGCATCATCCCGCACATACTGACCAATCACAATATTATCTGCAATAACCTCACCGGCAATCGGTGAGCGAACAATCAATGGTTGCCCCAGGATCATTTCCGCAGGATTAACATGAAAAACGTTAAGGCTTGCAACAGAATTTTCGAAATCACGTTTACTCAGTTCGAAGGTAACTTCCGATTCTTCGAGGTCTTTCTGAACACCCACCCCGTTTTTCAGGAGATCTTCCTGTCGGCGCAGATTTTTCTCTGCCAGTTGCATCTCCTGTTTCGCCTGGTAATAGGCTTTCCCTGCATCAAAGAAGGATGGCGCACTAATTTCAAAAACAGGTGCATTTACGGCGATCCGTTGTCCCAATCTCACAAAAGAGCGGATAACGCGCCCTGAAAATGGGGTAGCAATTTGTGCGTAATTATTCGGGATGGCCTTTACAATACCCGAGGCAGAGCGTTTGTGACGATAAGGAGTTGTGCCAACTAACGCAGTTTTAATTTTTCCGTTGAAATTTGAATTCCCGGGAATAAGTATCGTATCACCTTTGATTGTATAGTTGGCTGATATACCCGATTCGGTTTTGCTATTGCACGAAAACGCAAGAATTGCCATGCTTAAATAAAGTACTCTCTTCATTTTAAAATATTTTTGAAATGTTTAATCACCACTCCTCGCCACTGTGAAGATTGGGATGATCAATAACTTATTGCAGTCAGGTCCAGAACTGCATTATAGGGTTAAATTACATTTCAACTGGGGGTGCCCGAAGGGAATAGTTGCAATCTCCTCCGGATTCTGCATAACCATCCGTGGTGGAATAAACCTTAATCTTTTGAAGTAATAATCTTAAAATGGATTCAAAAATCCAGATTGCAAAAACGGTGGTTAAGAATCCTGAGAGTAGCTGAATAAGCATTAACTCTTTATCTGAATGGGGAAGTTTTGATGAATCTCCCCCCTTGTCAGACCTGAAAGGGTGTGAATGGACAATTGTAATTCCATTCACGATATGGGAATGGGGAAATAGCGTTATCCCTCCATAATACCCCATAAAGAGCAGTAAAAGAAGTATTCGCACTGATTTACCTATCCAATATTTGATTCCTGTACTTAAAAACATCTAACCTGAATTTCACGGCAAAGATAATTTTATCCTGCTAAATTCTGAATACTATTATAGACAACAAAATTGGAAGGTGTATTGTTCGTGATTTAAAAAAAGGGAGACTCTTGTAAACCACTAAGATCCTTTGACTAATTTCTGGTTTTTTTATTCTTTAAGTTTTGACAGGATTATATTCTGAATTGTTGCACACCGCTCCCGTGAACGGGATTCGAGATTTTCAGCCTCATCGAGGAGTTCGCGGATCGCTACCTTATTTTCTATTCCTGCCGCATTTACCAAAACATTCAGGTAAGCTCCTGAAACAGCAGCGGCAGCACAAAGCGCACCAACTCCGGCATCGGTAATTGAACTGGGATTTCCCTGAACTGCCATTGCCTCAATCAAATTCATTGAATTGTAAGCCGATTGCATAACCCGATACGGAACCTCCATTGCTTTCAGGGTGGCCGTTTGTATTGCATTCTTTCGGGCAATAACTTCTTTATCAGATCCTTTTGGAAGCTTAAATGCCTCCATGACAAGCTTAAATGCGTCAGTATCCTGATCGACAAGCTTAAGTAATTCTTCATAACTGCTCTTACCTTGCACAGCCCAATCTGAAAACTCTTCCCACCGCTGATCCCATCCCCGTTTTTGCGATGAGAGATTGGCAACCATAGTTCCCAAAGCCGCACCAATTGCTCCCACATAAGCAGCTGTAGATCCACCACCTGGTGCGGGTGATTCCGAGGCCGTCTCATACGTAAATTCAGTTAACGACAGGCTTATTAATGGATTATTTTCATCCTGAAGCAGATATTCGATCACCCGTTTTTCCGGATCAAACGGGGCAAGTTCATCCAGCCCAAGTGATTTGACTGCTATTTTGATAATCTCACGATCAGGAATTCCAACCGACCGGTGTTGTTTATTAAGAAAATAAATTCCGGCATCGAGCAAGGACTGTAAAGGGATTATACCGATCAACTCTGAACCGGTAACCCTAATTCCCCTGTTGCGGGCACTTTCACACACCTCATCAAAAGCTTTGTGTAGAGGCGTAATTCCTATATCGATAAGGTTCATCGAAATCTGGGCGATGCCATATTCCTTTATGAACCAGCCGATAGCCCTAACCTTCTTTAAAGTGCCGGGAATTCTAACCGGTTCCCCATGTTCATCCTTTACTATTTTCCCGGTTACCTGATCCCCCTCTCTTTGAATTCGCCCAGCTTCCCGAACATCAAAGGCGATAGAATTTGCAAGCCTGACAGAACTTGTATTCAGATTTATATTGTAGGCTATGAGAAAGTTTCTTGCTCCAATTGCAACGGCACCCGAATGTTCATTGAAGATATCGGGGCCAAAATCGGGTTTCCATGCTGTCGATTTCAATTTCTCAGCCAGCCCCTCGTACTCACCGGCTCTGCAATTGGCCAAACTTTGACGCTTCGCTTCAAAGGCAGCAAATTCATAACAATAGACCGGAATTGAAAGTTCTTCACCAACACGTCTTGCCAGGGTCCGTGCATATTCGACAGTCTCTTCCATCGTGATCTCCGAAACGGGAACTAAGGGACAAACATCGGTTGCCCCAAATCGTGGGTGTTCCCCCTTATGATGACGCATATCGATTAGTTCCGCTGCCCGCTGAATAGCCAGGAAAGCCGCCTCAACTACCAATTTCGGTTCTCCAACAAAAGTGACAACTGTTCGGTTTGTAGCATATCCCGGATCAACATTGAGCATACGGATACCAGGAACACCCTCAATAACATCGGTTATTTGCTTAATTACGGAAAGATCACGCCCCTCAGAAAAATTAGGGACGCATTCGATAATCTGTTTCATACTGAAATAGTTTTTGATGTCGTGCATTCGCGGAGTCGTCAAGTCGTATAAAAATCGGCTTCGCCCCTCGAGATTATTCTGTCAAAGAGTCTCCCTGGCTCCTCTTTTCCACACAACGGAAGGATTTAAACTTCCCTGATGGTAAATAATCTCACGATAATCGGCAACAGGAAACCCTGCCATATCACCAAGATTTCCAACCTTTAATACGCCCCTGTCGCTTAAACCCAGGGCACGTGCTGCCCTGAAAGTAATACCTGCCAACGATTCAGCCATTGTCATCTTCTCGAAAATGCCTAAAAGCGCAGTTTGCAGCAACAAATCACCCATTGGTGCTGACCCTGGATTCCAGTCTGAACCGATAGCCAAAGAACATCCGGCATCAAGGAGTTTTCGGGCAGGTGCAAAACGGCCGCCCAATCCCAATGAGGAACCTGGTAGTACAATCGGAATTACATTCGAACCAGCCAGCAGCTTAATCTCATAATCATTCATCATCTCCAGGTGATCAACCGAAAGTGCTCCAAGTTCACAGGCAACAGCAACCCCACCTTCTGTAAATTGATCCCCGTGGATGACAAGATCAAAACCCAGTTTCCTGGCCTGATTCAGATAAACTTGCGCCTCTGCCGTTGTAAATGCCCCTTTATCAATATAGATATCAATCCTGTTGGACAAATTACGTCTCTTAATCTCAGGCAGAAGTTCCTTAACCACATTGTTCAGGTATTCGGATTGGCTCCCCCGAAAATCGGCAGGTTTAATATGGGCTGCCAGACAGGTAGAAACAAGGTCGACAGCGAGTTTTTTATTCGTTTTTCCGATAACTTCGAGTAGCTTAAGCTCCCCTTCGGTATTCAAACAGTAGCCACTTTTAACCTCAATGGTAGTCACCCCGTTACGTAAATAGTTGATGGCGCGTTCGGTAAGGGAGGCTTCAAGTTCCATTGCAGTTGCAACCCGTGTTTTTTGAACCGTATCACCAATCCCCCCTCCTCCAAGAGCAATCTCGAGGTAACTCTTCCCGGCTAACCGCAGGGCATAATCATTTGCTCTGCTTCCGGCCCAGCAAATATGTGTATGTGGATCAATCATGCCAGGAATCAAAACCATTTCGTGCTCGATGTAATCAATAACTGTATTCCGATCTCCAAACTCGTCGCCAAGAAGATCATAATTTCCAACTTTTACAATTTTACCTTCGCAAACAACCACCCCCCCATCAGGTATTATTTCGAGTTGACTATCATTTAAACTTCCCTTTAACGGGATGTTATCCATGGTTAGAAGTTGTGTGAAAGGTCCAATTAATCTGTTCTTTATCATGATTTATCACTTAATAATTATGCAATTTCATAGTTCTGCTTTTTGAATCGCGGTGGAAGCCAATTCCCCGAAATGGTTAAGAACTCCGGGATATCCCATCCGTTTACGCAAATCCGAGATTAAAATTCTTCATATTATCCCGGGCCTTTTCATATCCTGCGTCATTATGTCTGAAGATTCCCATTGCCGGATCGTTAAAGAGTACTCTTCGGATGCAATTTTCAGCCCTTTGGGTTCCGTCTGCCACAACAACCATACCGGCATGCTGCGAATATCCAATCCCCACTCCACCTCCATGGTGAAAGGAGACCCATGTTGCACCACCCCCCGTATTTGCCATCAGGTTAAGCAGTGGCCAGTCAGACACTGCATCGCTGCCATCAAGCATTTTTTCTGTTTCCCGGTTTGGAGAGGCAACCGAGCCACAGTCAAGATGGTCGCGACCAATGGCGATCGGAGCTTTTACCCTACCCTCTTTTACAAGATTGTTAAACAAAACACCTGCCTTTTCGCGTTCCCCCATTCCCAGCCAGCAAATCCTTGCAGGCAGTCCCTGGAACTCAACCCGCTGTTCCGCTTTTTGTAACCAGTTAATCATCTGTGCATTGTCAGGAAAAGCCTTTATAAGCGCCTGATCTGTAATCCGAATATCTTCCGGATCACCAGATAAAGCTACCCATCTGAAGGGACCTTTCCCGTCACAAAAGAGAGGCCTTATAAACTCGGGAATAAATCCGTTATAATTATACGCATTTTTTTCGCCACCCTCAAGAGCCATTTCACGCAAATTATTCCCGTAATCAAAAACAATGGCACCCAGCCTTTGCAGCTCAAGCATAAACCCAACATGGCGGGCCATACTCTTCATTGATAGTTTCTTATAATTCTCCGGAGCAACTTTTCGAAGTGTTCTGGCCGCCTTCAGGGTTAACCCATTTGGAACATACCCGTGCAATGGATCGTGGGCAGAGGTCTGATCTGTAACCACATCGGGAACGATTCCATCGAGAAGAAGTTGTTCCAGGATATCTCCGATATCGGCAACTAAACCGACAGAGATCGCCTTTCCCTCTTTTTTGGCCTTTAAAACCAGCTCCTTTGCTTCAGTGTAGGAATATGAAATTTGGTCAATATAACCCGATTCAACACGCTTTTTAATCCGCTCCGGATCAACATCCACTCCAAGGAATGTTGCACCAGCCATAGTAGCAGCCAGCGGTTGTGCTCCACCCATACCCCCTAGACCACCGGAAACAATCAGTTTGTGTTTAAGATCCCCGTGAAAATATTTGGTGCCACAAGCGGCAAATGTTTCAAATGTGCCCTGAAGGATCCCCTGCGACCCGATGTAAATCCAGCTCCCTGCAGTCATCTGACCATACATCATCAGCCCTTCAAGTTTCAGTTTTTCAAAATGGTCCCACGTGGCCCATTTAGGAACGAGGTTGCTGTTTGCAATAAATACCCTGGGAGCCTCAGGGTGAGTCCGAACGACCCCGACAGCCTTGCCCGATTGAACAAGTAAACTATGGTTATCATCCAATTCCAGAAGTGCCTTAAGAATCTGTAATAATGCCTCAGGATTCCGAGCAGCCTGACCTGTTCCACCATAAACAACCAACTCTTCAGGATTCTCAGCTACATGCCGATCAAGGTTATTGAGTAACATGCGCAATGGAGCCTCGGTCTGCCATGACTTTGCGTGTAACTCACTACCCGTCGGAGAACTATAATTTGGATGGGTTGCAAATTTTTCAATAAATTCCGAAAAGTTCATGATGCTCGTTTTTAAGATTAATCTTCAGTTTTTTAGCGACAACGTTAGATACCCTAATTAATACTCTTTTCCGGACCAATTCAATCGCCTTATTCATCTCTTGAGACATAATATGATCTGATTCTGCAAATGGGATCAATTCTCTTACCGCGTTGTGACAAGCATCTATGATACCCCCCGACTTTAAGGGTTTTCGGAAATCGAAACCCTGAGCGGCACAAAAGAGCTCAATCCCCAGTATTTTCTCCAGATTATCAATTACCATGAGCGCTTTTCGCCCGCTTATCGATCCCATGCTTACGTGGTCTTCCTGTCCGAGGGAGGTTGGAATGCTGTCGGCGCTGGCGGGGAAGCAGAAACTCTTATTTTCACTGACCAATGCAGCGGTTGTATATTGTGGAATCATGAACCCGGAATTTAATCCTGTTTCGCGCATCAGCAATTTCGGCAACCCTTCGATTGAATCGTTGAGCGATAAATAGATCCTGCGATCGGCGATATTTCCAAGTTCAGCCGCAGCCACTGTCACATAGTCGAGCGCCATTGCGAGGGGTTGCCCATGGAAACTTCCTCCACTTATTGATCGTCCGTCTTCAAGGATTATTGGGTTATCAGTCACCGAATTGAGCTCAATATGGAGTAGTTCTTTCAGATGAAGCCACGCATTCCGGGAGGCACCATGGACCTGAGGAATACAACGCAGTGAATAGGGATCCTGCAGCCGGGAGCAATTCTTATGTGACTTTACTATTTCAGAGTCTCCAATCAGCATGCGCATCCTTTCGGCAACATAGAGCGTTCCCGGGTAAGGTCTCAAGGCATGAAGCTCCGGAGAAAATGTTTTTACAGATCCGAGCATTGCCTCCAGGTTCATCGCTGCAATCAAATCGGCGTTATCGAGGCAGTTTTGCAACCGGTCGACAACTTTGACGGCATGGGCAGCAATAAACTGAGTCCCATTAATAAGTGCAAGACCCTCTTTTGCACCAAGTTCAAGGGGTATCATTCCAAATTTTCGAAGCAAAACATCCATTTCAACAGTTTTGCCCCTATAATGGACTTTACCATGACCTGTCAAGGGTAAAAACAGGTGGGCCAACGGAGCCAGATCGCCGGAAGCGCCAACGGATCCCTGCGACGGAACCACCGGAATAATATTCTCGTTGATATGCCAGATTATTCGTTCCAATGTTTCCAGATTAATTCCGGAATACCCTTTTGCCAGGGCATGCACTTTGAGAATCATCATTAACCTGGACAGTTCAGGTGCAATCGGATTTCCTACCCCTACACTATGGCTTTTCAGGAGGTTAAGTTGCAGTTTTTTTGTGTCGTTTTCGGAAATGATCTTCGTACACAGAGGGCCAAATCCTGTATTAATTCCATATACGATTTCATGATTGGATACAATCGCCTCAACAATCTTACGGCTTGCTACGATCCGGTCGCAGGCAGTTCTGCCCAATGATCCAATTACTTTCCCGGCAGCCATTTGAAGAGCCAGCCCGGTAGTCAGCGTATCTTCTCCAAAATAAAAGCCTCTGGCGGATTCTTTTTCACCTGTTTTCATACCAATCTGATCGAATTAAATACCCATAGCATTGATAGCCGGATTGACAATTGGCCACCTTCAAATCGGGTATAATCCTACGATTTATTTTGAAAACAAAAAATGATAAAAGCCGCTATTTACAGCTTGAAAAGAGCTCCTTAAAGTCGGGAAAAAGTTAGAAAAGCCCGTGTAAACGTGCATCGATCCGGTCAATAACCTTACTCAAATCTTCCTTGTTCTCAGCAAAATTTAGCTCGTCAACATTAATAATTAATATTTTGCCTGCAGGGTAACGGGTTGCCCAGGCTTCATAACGCTGATTGAGTTGTTTAAGATAATCGAGCCGGATAGTATCCTCATAATCTCTGCCCCTTTTTTGGATCTGTTGAACCAGGGTCGGAATTGAAGCCCTGAGGTAAATAATCAGATCCGGAGTTTGGATAAGTTTCCCCATAAGATCGAAGATGTTGTGATAAGTCTCAAAATCACGGGTACTCATCAGTCCCATATTGTGCAGGTTAGGGGCAAATATTTCGGCATCCTCGTAAATTGTCCGGTCCTGTATGACCGTTTTCCCTGAATTACGGAAATCCAGAATCTGGCTAAACCGTCGATTGAGGAAGTAGACCTGTAAATTAAACGACCACCGCTGCATATCGTGATAAAAATCGTTTAGATAGGGGTTTCCCTCAACATCCTCATAATGAGCCTCCCATCCGTAATGTTTTGAAAGGATTGCAGTCAGTGTTGTTTTTCCGGCTCCGATATTCCCGGCTATTGCAATATGCATTGGTGAGGCATTTTTTTTCATCCGCACTTAGATTTTAGTTCAATATTCTGATGAATCCGAAGTAAACCGTCAATAAATTCCCTGTTGTTGGCCAACCGCGGAACCTTGTTCTGCCCCCCGACTTTCCCCCTCTCCCGCATCCACTGCAGAAAAGTGCCGTCTGCAACGGCAAGAACATGTGGTCGTTCCAATGTAGCACTTTTATATCGCTTAGCTTCATAATCCGAATTCAGGTTTTGCAATTCCTTATCCAGAACAGTCGTAAACCGTTCCATATTATCTGGCAGCGTATTAAACTCAATCAACCATTCGTGCGCACCTTTAGTCTGGTTTTCCGTCATAAAGATCGGTCCGGCCGAATAATCACAGATAATTGCCCCCGTTGCAGCACAAGCCTGCTTGATGGCTCTTTCCGCATTATCTATAATAATCTCCTCTCCAAAGGCGTTAATAAAATGTTTAGTACGACCTGTGATCCTGATCTTATACGGATCACGTGAAGTAAAAGTAACGGTATCACCAATAAGGTAACGCCAAAGTCCACCGTTTGTTGATATTACCATCGCATAATTAATCCCAATCTCAACCTCCCACAGTGGAATTGTTACCGGGTACTTCGCTTCTGTATGTCCGGCCACGATAAACTCATAAAAAACACCATAATCCAACATCAGGAGCATATCCGGACTTGACGGATCATCCTGAATGGCAAAAAATCCTTCAGACGCATTATAGGTCTCCATATAATTCATCTTATCGGAAGAGATAATTCGCTTATACTGCTCTTTGTAAGGCTCAAAGGAAACACCTCCGTGAATGAATAATTCAAGATTTGGCCATACCTCCGAAATATTCTTCTTGCCGGTATAATCAAGGACATAACGCAACAACACCAAAAACCACGAAGGGACACCTGCCAGTGAGGTTACATTCTCTTGTATTGCGGTTAATGTGATTTGAGCAATTTTCTCTTCAAATTCTGGAATCAGTGCAATTTCAGTTGGAGGAGTGCGGTGAAAATCGGTCCAAAATGGCAAATTTTCAATCATTATTGCAGAAAGATCACCATAATATGCCTTGTTGCTCAGATTGGTCACCTGATGACTTCCTCCTAAAGTAAGACTTTTCCCCGAAAGGAGTGATGCTTCCGGATAATTACGGTAATATATTGCCAACACGTCCTTTCCCCCACGGAAATGACAATCGTCAAGCGATTCTTTTGAAACCGGGATAAATTTACTTTTGGCATTTGTCGTACCTGAAGACTTTGCAAACCATTTCATAACACCTGGCCAAAGGACATTCTTATCCCCTTGAATCATCCGATTTATCAATGGCTCAAGAGTTTCATATCTGGTAATCGGAACTCTATCCTTGTAACTCTCCCACGATTTGGTATTCCCGTAATGGTATTTTTCACCCCATTCTGTACCCTTTGCAGTATTAAGCAAATTAAACAGAACCTCCTCCTGGATCTCTCTGGCATGCTCACGGTAGAGATCAATTTCGTAAATTCTTTTATAATTGATCCAGTTGAAAATTGAATTTACAATAGTCATGCCAAATGGTGATTAGTTTTATTCCAATGAAATGTTGTAACTTTCCGCCAATTCGGCGTGTATGATAAGATAAATATAATAAATTTATTGCGACAAATTTAGAATTTTATTCTCATGAAACCCATATTCTATTTCCTTCAGACTAAAAAGGTGGAATTCATTGAGATTAAAGATCTAATTACAACCGAGTTAATCCAATTTTATTGAATTAATTAACCTAATTACTTCCTTATGAATGTGATCGATATAGTTTTGGCTGTAATCCTTGTTGGTGCAGCAATCAATGGTTTTGTGAAAGGCTTTTTTGTCGAGTTGGCCTCGGTCGCCTCACTCATTCTTGGGATCTGGGCAGCCGTTGAATTTTCAGGATTTGTCCAGCAATTACTCTCGAAATACCTTGATTGGAGTCCCGATATGATGCGTGTTGTAGCCTTTATACTCATCTTTATTTTTGTTGTCCTGATAATTCACCTCGTGGCAACACTAACTGAGAAATTTGTCAGAGCAATTGCCCTAAGCATCTTCAGCCGCTTAGCCGGCGCTGTATTTGGAGCCATCAAAGCAGCCTTTATCCTTAGCATCCTTATGCTGGTGATTGTTAAAATCGAAAATTTCACCCGTCCGATCATCCCGGGTAAAGCAAAAGCAGAATCCAGATTATATGGTCCAATTGAAAATATAGCTCCGGGTGTCCTCCCATTCCTCAAAGCAGAAAGGGCAAAATTACCTGACACTCAAAATAAAAGTACGACAACCTAAAACTTAGGTGCCAGAATTATTTCTCAGGTCGTTTACTCTTTAACACTTTTTCAGAAAAATCTTTCCAGAAAAGCTTGTGAAAGCTCAGACTATTCGATTCCTTCAGAAGTTGGTTAGGAGAGAACATTTTGCCAGGAACAGTAGTAAACACCGTCTCTGGCTGATAAAGCGATGCCGGCTCGGGATGAAACTGAACACCCACAACATTCTTATAAAGCGAATGCATTAGCCCTTCAACAACCTTCCCATCCATTGATGTCGCAATGACATCAAGTGCCGCACCTTTCTGCCCAACAGCCTGATGGTGGGCGCTTAAAACCTGAGGAAAAAGATTTTCCGATTTTCCTGAAATCTCCTCTAAATAACCACCTTTTGTCATCCGGATCTGATGAAAAATCCCTCCAAACAAATTCTCAAGTGGGTATAGCGGCGCCATGGAACTCCGATGCTGATTATTTAGCGGTAATTCAGAAGTCTCTTCCAGCGTTGATTTGTTATAACATTCAGTGGGAATATCCTGAACTAAAGTTCCACCTGCAGCCACATTCATTGTTTGCATTCCAAGACAAAATCCCCGAACTATATATTCAGGACGATCTGATAACAAAGGCCTGAATGCACGATTTTTGCTTCCTCCAATAAGGTGGAAAAAAAAGGAAGTCTCAAAATAATGGCGGTTTGGATCAGTCACTACCGTTAGCAGGTTTTGCTTTTCTCCGTAAACAACAGCAGGGATATCGGGACCACCAAAGAAAAGTATGGCATCAGATTCCTCAAACAATTTGCGGAAAACAGCTGTGCAACTATTTTCACGGTAGATATCTTCGGGCAGAATCTCCCCTTCAACCTTTTGAAGATGGTAATTTACAGGTTGATGTTGCACAAGGTATTTCTCAGATTCTGAATAATCATCTGCCTCGTGTGCCGAATAAACTCCGAGCAATTCGACCCCGGGAATGTCAATGACCTTATTTTCAATCATCCATACCATACTCTCGATGTTGCTGACAGTTGGATTCAGCAGGACAAGGCGGTGTTGCGATTCTCCCTTAAGTGCACTGAAAACAATAAGGAAGAAAAGGAAGAAAGCTTTGATTACAAACGTGATTCTTTTCATTTTAACGGTATTGAAGCTACGAAGTTACGTTATTTATCTGATAAATTATTACCCGCCTTATCTGAACACTTCACCTGATCGACATGTTAAAAAGTTGTATCTTTGACGCTTGTCAGCCATTATAGTCAGTATCGGTTTGAATATTTTTTCCAATACCGCTGTAAGTTTGAAAATCGCTGAGATTTTTTTGATAAATACTAATTTAGAATAGAACATGAATTTTGTTGAAGAATTAACCTGGCGGGGAATGATTCATGATATGATGCCCGGACTCGAAGATCAATTAAAAAAAGAGGTTACCTCTGCCTATGTTGGAATTGACCCGACGGCAGATTCACTCCATATCGGACACCTCGTAGGAGTTATGATGCTCAAACATTTCCAGCTTGCCGGTCACAAACCCATAGTCCTTGTGGGCGGAGCTACCGGAATGATTGGCGATCCGTCGGGCAAATCACAGGAGCGCAATCTGTTGGATGAATCGACTCTGAGACATAACCAGGAATGCCTTAAGATTCAGATCTCAAAATTTTTGGATTTCGATTCAAAAGGGGTCAGTGCTGCTGAGATGGTCAATAACTACGACTGGATGAAAGAGTTTACCTTTCTTGATTTTATCAGGGATATTGGCAAACATATCACTGTTAACTATATGATGGCTAAGGATTCAGTGAAGAAACGGCTAGATCCTGAAAGTGGCGCCGCTGGAATGTCTTTTACTGAATTTACGTATCAGCTCGTTCAGGGTACGGATTTTCTCCATTTGTATGAGGCGAAAAACTGCAAACTTCAAATGGGTGGTTCAGATCAGTGGGGCAACATAACTACCGGCACAGAGCTAATCCGCCGAAAAGCGGGTGGCGAAGCCTGGGCCCTTACCTGCCCGTTGATTAAAAAAGCAGATGGCACCAAATTTGGGAAGACAGAATCGGGCAATGTCTGGCTTGATCCGGTAAGAACATCACCTTATCAGTTCTACCAGTTCTGGTTGAACACCTCGGATGCCGATGCTGAAAAATATATTAAGATCTTTACTGTGCTGCCGCTTCAGACCATTGAACAGTTGATAGAAGAGCATAAGCATTCGCCCCATTTACGCCAGCTACAAAAGGTACTTGCGAAAGAGGTAACTTGCATGGTGCACTCCGAAGCCGATTACAACATCGCTGTTGAAGCTTCTGAAATACTTTTTGGAAAAGGGACAGAGGAGACCTTAAGAAAATTGGATGAAACAACTTTTTTATCTGTTTTTGAAGGGGTTCCGCAATTCGAAATATCGGCATCAGAGATTAATACCGGCATAAACATCTTAGACCTGCTGGCTGAGAAAACAGCGGTTTTCCCCTCAAAGGGTGAGGCTCGCCGGACTATTGCAGGTGGTGGCGTGGCTGTCAATAAAGTTAAAGTTGAAAGTCCTGATGAAATTATCAATGTTTCCCAACTGATTGGTAATAAATACCTGTTGATCCAGAAAGGGAAAAAAAACTATTTCCTGTTGATTGCCAAATAAGTTTAATCTGACTCTGATAATGGAGTGTTCTTAATAACTTCTTTATGATAAAATCACTATTAGTACTCTCTCTATGCCTCTTGGCAAGCGGAGTATTAGTGGCCCAAAAAGCCACAAGTCCCGGTTCTGGTCAGGAGAAAAAGATCCGGTCGATGGTTAGCAAAATGACCATCGAAGAGAAAGTGGGATTGCTGCACGCCAACTCCAAATTTTATGTCTCAGGGGTACCCCGGCTGGGAATACCCGAATGGGCCTTGTCAGACGGCCCACATGGCGTGAGGGCGGAGATTAACCGTCATAACTGGTTTTATGCAGGATGGACCAATGACTCCTCCACCTGTTTTCCTCCAGGTACAGCTCTGGCAGCAAGCTGGAATCCCGCGCTTGCGCGCGAACGTGGAATTGTTCTTGGCGAAGAGGCACGGTTTCGCAAAAAAGATGTACTCCTTGGCCCGGGCATCAACATCATCCGCTCCCCCCTTTGTGGCCGGAATTTCGAATACCTGAGCGAAGACCCGTTTCTGATCTCAGCAATGGCCGTTCCCTACATTAAAGCATTACAGTCTAAAGATGTTGCTGCAAGTGTAAAACACTATTTGGCAAACAACCAGGAAGAAAACCGGTTTAAAGTGGATGTCTCCGTGAGCGAACGTGCACTGAGAGAGATCTATCTGCCCGGATTTAAGGCAGCAATTACGGATGCGGGTGCACTGACAGTGATGGCCGCCTACAATAAATTTCGCGGGGAGTGGTGTTCCGAAAATGAATACCTTGACCGGCAGATTCTTCGCCAAGAACTCGGTTTTACAGGTGTGCTTATGACCGACTGGGATGCCGCACATAGTACCATAAAAGCAGCCCTGGCAGGACTCGACCTTGAAATGGGTACCGACAAAGCCGATTATAATGAATGGTATTTTGCAAATCCGCTAATTCGTGCGATTAAAGAGGGTAAAGTGCCATTGGCTGTTTTAGATGAGAAGGTAACCAATGTGCTGCGTGTTATGATGAAAACAAAAATGCTCGGGGATAAAACACGCGAGCAGGGATCGATGAATACCGCCGAACATCAGCTGGCAGCCTATCATTCAGCTGCCGAGGCAGTGGTATTACTTCAAAATGAAAATAAGTTATTACCCATTGACTTCACCAAACTAAAATCCATCGCTGTTATTGGGGACAACGCGACACGAAAACACACCAGCGGAGGCCTAAGCTCAGAAATTAAACCGCTTTATGAGATCACTCCACTTGAAGCCTTGACCAAAAAATTCGGGAAAGAGGTAAAGATCAATTTTGCCCGTGGCTACGAGAAACAGTCCACCTTTAAGGAAGGAAGTAACGCAGGTCAGTCAAATACAAAAGCCGTTGACTGGAAGCTTATCGAGGAGGCTGTAGAAGCTGCTAAAAATTCAGATGTTGCATTAATATTTGGTGGGTTGAATCACGATTTCGACACCGAGTCGTTCGACCGGCAGGACATGAAGTTCCCCTATGGCCAGGAGACCCTTATCCGGGAGGTAGTAAAAGCAAATCCAAAAACTGTTGTTGTGATTATTGCCGGATCTCCATTGGAGCTTGCCGGGATTGTTAGTTCTGCACCATCCATCGTTTGGGCATGGTACGGAGGTATGGAGGCAGGAAATGCGGTTGCTGATGTACTTAGTGGGAAAGTTAACCCATCGGGAAAATTGCCGTTCACCTTGCCTGTTTCTCTGGAACAATCCCCCGCCCACGCATTGGGTAATTTCCCTGGTCGTAACCTGAAGGTGAACTACGAAGAAGATATCCTGGTTGGTTACCGTTGGTTTGAAACTAAAAAGATTGTACCCCAGTTCCCCTTTGGATATGGTCTCTCATACACCACTTTTGAACTTTCTGCTCTCCATGCCGACAAACTGTTATACAGCAAAGACGAGGTCATTCACGTGAATTTTACGGTCAGGAATAGTGGTAACAGATTTGGCGCCGAAGTCTCACAACTATATGTTAGCCAACCTGTTTGTTCGGTTCTGCGTCCTGCCAAAGAGCTTAAAGGATTTGAAAAGGTATTCCTTAATCCCGGCGAATCCAAAACAGTTGAGCTTATAGTCAAAGTCTCGGACCTTGCCTATTATGACGAAGCTCAAAAAGGATGGACCATTGAACCGGGCGATTTTCTCCTCCATTTAGGGAATTCTTCAGGCAATATCGTACAAACCGTGAAGATTGTGGTAAACTAAATAAGGAAATAACATAAAAATAGGAGAGTCTGCTTTCCCCGCTGATGGGTAAAACAGACTCTCTTCCAATTGATTTTGATGGTAGAAATAGCTTGAACGACAACCGTTGAATTCCTTTAAAGCAATTCTACCTGCTTTTTAATCGATTCCCACCGACTCTCCTCCAACTCTGCCCCAAGAACCTGGATCACCTCACCTGCTAATAATGCTCCTATTTTCCCGCATTTTTCAAGATGGTGACCAGCTGCTAATCCAGCCAGAAATCCGGCCGCAAAAAAGTCGCCAGCCCCGGTAGTGTCAATAACTTTTGTTCCGGCAGTAGTCGGGATATGCCATTTTTGAACTCCTTGCTGAACAAATGCTCCCTCTTTGCCGACTTTTACAATGGCAATATCGCATCTTCCTGCCAGATTATCAAGTGCAGCCTCTGGAACTAAGCCCGTAAATGATTTGGCCTCCTCTTCGTTGGCAAAAACAATATCGATATAATTATCTACAAGCTCAGTCAAAATATCCATATTGGCTTCAACCACATTAAAGCTCGCCAGGTCGAGAGCGATAGCCAATCCTGCAGTTTTAGCAGCCGAGGCAGCAGCCATAATAAGTGCATGGTTAAAGACCAGATAACCTTCGATAAAGAAGAGGTCATAACCGATAAACAGTTCAGGGGTAATATCATCAGGACCCATTTCAACGGCAGCACCAAGATAAGTGGCAAAAGTCCGTTCGCCGTCAGGACTTACAAATCCTACGGCACTTCCTGTTGGAAGCTCCAGTTCCTTGAGTACAACTCCAATTCCCCGTTTAAGCATCTCATTTTTGAATAGAGAACCCAGATCATCCTGACCAATTGCCCCGACATATCCGCATCCGGCTCCAAGCGCCGCGATCCCATTTATAGCATTGGCGACAGATCCGCCTGTGGCAATCTTAATATTGAGGTGTGAAATCTCTTTTTGTATCAAGGCTGAAACTTCTCCGTCTACAAGGGTCATCCCCCCTTTGGGTAATTTTAAGTTGCTGATTAGTTGGTCATCCAGGGCTTGAACCATGATATCAACCAGCGCATTTCCGATCCCCAGTATTTTTAAATTACTCATTAAGTCAATTTTTTTCTGATAATTTTACAAATATATTTCAGATTTCTGAAAAACTTACTACTTTTGCAACGCTTTGGAAAAATAAGTGTCCAGGCAAAGAAAATATTATTCCTTAGTAGCTCAGTTGGTTAGAGCGGCGGACTGTTAATCCGTAGGTCGTAGGTTCAAGTCCTACCTGAGGAGCTTAAAAAGCTGAAATCGAAAGATTTTAGCCTTTTTTGTTTTTAGGCAGTTGGTTAGAGTGGTCCCGAAAATATGGATCAATTGATCCCAAAAAGTGGGAAACTAAATATGGTGATTATTCCTCGATCAGAACAGCGATCTCTGATTTGAGCTTTGGCAAGTGATTTATAACTATGCTCCATAATAAATCATCAGAAATCTTATCAGATCCATGGGCAATCCTGTTTCTTGCGCCAATAATTTTTTGAGCATTTTCTATTTTGAAATCTTTGTCCTTTTTTAGAATTCGGTTAACTGCTTCCCCAATAATTTCAATGTCCCTTTCAACCGCTCTCTTGGTCTTGATATCTGCAATATACTCATCAAACCTTTTGGGCTTTCCTTCAAAATAGCTCTCAATCTCCGTTATTGATTGCAATACATCAAAAAGCCAGGTTTTTATTTCAGGATCCATAAACAAGTTGTTTACTTGAATCTATTGATTGTCTAAGGTATGGATTTCTTATCGCTTTATCTTCCAGAAGGTCAACTTCCCGCTTAAACAGATTTTCCAGTGACTCTTTAAAATCAAAATAGTTGTCTGCATAATCATACAATTCTACACCTTGAAAATCAACAATTAAGTCAATATCACTATCATTTTGAAATCTGTCTGACAAAACAGATCCAAAAACGAATAGCCTTTGCACTTTATGTAATTTGCACAAAGTACGTACATTGTCAATATTGCTATCAATCAGATTCATATAGCAAAAGTATGAAAAAAAATCGGAGTATGTAACCATGGATTGCGTTAAAATGACTGAACAGATCTGAACATTAAAAACTATAACCCAATAATTCAGAAGATTATGCTTGAACAAATCGGGCTCAGACTAACATTGCCCGCTGACAGCGTTGCATTGCCCAGTGATATAGCTGCATTCCTCAATGATATCGTTGCAATGCCCAGTGACACTATAACAAGGTCAGTTTACAATCTTATAATAGTTGCTGACACTTTAACAATGTCATATTACAATCTAACAATGCTCGCTGACACCTTTACATTGTATGCTGACTCTTTCGCAAAATAGTGAGACGATTGTGTATAATGGATTTACATATTTGATTGGTAAGACGGTGATAAGTTGTTCCTTCCCCCCGAAAAAAGCAACATTGGATACCCCTTGTACAAAAACGACAACGACAAGTATGGATTGGGATGATTTTAAATCTCTTATCAGGAAATTGGAGCGAGACGGTGAATACAAATTTTGTTTGTTGGTACTTTATTGAATATATATTTTTTTATAATTGAAAATTAATTGCAAATTAATTTTAACACAGAACGGGATCAAACAGCACAAAATAAAATAGGCTAAAACTGAAAGAAAACGAAACTGATAACGTCGAACCGGAATTTAAAAAAAATATCAAATCTTTGAAATTACACCACTTTTATTGGAACTGACAGATACAATCCTGTTGCATCCTTGGAATTAAAGGAAAGCTTAAAAGACTGAAATCGATAGTTATCGAGTTTTGAATCCCTGATGCTGGTCAAAACTCAATTACAAATCCCATACTTGGCAAAATGGAACCACTTGTTTGCGGTAAAATAGCTGGAATTGCAGACAACCTGTTGTTTGGAGCCTCAGGATTTGAATATAATCCCGGATTATAGGGAGCCCCGGTGTTTGTGGCAATCGTATTGTCAGGATTTCTTTTTAAGGTCATCCCGGGTTGAACAGGGTTTTTGCTGTTATACAGATTTTGAATATCCAGGAACAGATCAAGGGTGAAATGTCTGAAATTCCATTTCTTATCCAGACGAACATCGGCTGCATTAAATGTGGGAAGCCTCTCTGAATTTATTTTGGCATAATCAAGCACAGGCGCATTCGTAAACGGATAATTTTCAAGGCTTTTTTCAATATCGTATGGTGTTGAAGGTGCTTTCCCCTGATATCTGAAACGGACTCCAAGTTCCCAATTGTTACTGAACTTATACCCTCCGGTAAAGGAGACTAAATGACGATTATCCCATGCAGATGGTATATATTTAGTTGGATCACTGCCGGTAAAAAGACTGTAATAGTAGGTATAGGCAAGAATTCCATAGACGTGGCTTGTGAGTCTCTTTTGCAACATAAATTCTGCACCATAGCTCTTTCCCAATCCGTCACTCGAAATACGTTCATTTCCCAATACTCCAAAATTACCCCCAAGGTTAGCCAATGAAATTTTATCGTTTATAGAAACGGGATAGGAGCTGTACTTCTTGTAAAATCCTTCAAGTGTAATCCGTATCGAATTGGATGGAAGCCATTCAAGACCTGTCACGATATGATCCGATTGCGTGTAATTATTCCTTTTATTTACATATTGATTATTTTCCTGGTAACCAAGTACCGTATAAGGGAGTAATTTGTAATACCTGCCTAAGGAGAAATTTGCATTTAATTCAGGAGTAATACTTAGGGTAGCTGCGAATCGCGGGGCAAAAGTATTTAACAGCTTATTTCCATTTTCAGTAAAGTTGTTTCCATCGATCCTGCTTCCTAAATTTAAGGATAGTTTATTGTCCAGAACTCTCCTGTTAATTTGGAGGTATGCCCCATAGCGCCAAAGCTGCAGGGCAGTCTCAAAGTTTGCCTCATAACCGGCCCTTCGCTGAAAAGTCGAGTTAGTATAACTTGTATTTATAAGTACTGTTCCATAATTTAGCTGCCATTGACCGGAAGAATAATTCACATCCATCCTCATCCTCGTTTCTGCTTCTACCGAGCTGTAACGCAGAATTTGGTTGCTATCATTCTGAGCGGCATAAGACTGATACTTTTTTGCCGTATTAAACAGGCTGTTATGACTGACCGCCAGCAGAAAATAACCTTTATCCAGGGCATGGCGCCATGATGCGCCAAGAGTATTCGAGCGTTGACTGTTAAGCGGAATCTGGTCTAGTATTGCCTGGTTTGCAAGGGTCAGGTTTTTGGGCTTCATAAACGTAAAATTGTCTATTGCCCCGATACCAAGGAAATTAAATTCATTCCTTGAATTCGGTTTATGGGTAATTTTATATTCGTAATCCCAGTAATCGGGCACAAAGGGAAGATCAATGATCTGGAATATCAGTTTCAGGTAGGACCGTCTCACTGAGGCAATAAATGTTGTTGCCCCCCCCTTCTTTCCAAGGGGACCCTCGGTGGTGAAGGCTGCCTCACTGGCACTTAATCTGAAATTGCTCTGAACCTTCATCGGGTTACCCGTTCGTTGCTTGAAAACCAGGACTCCTGAAAGTGGATTATCGTATTTAGCAGGGAAGGCCGATGTATGGAGGGTCACACTCTCAATAAACGAAACATTGAGCAATCCGACAGGTCCGCCGGATGCCCCCTGCGTTGCAAAATGATTGATCGAGGGGATCTCGATACCGTCAAGAAAATAGGCATTCTCATTGGGTGCACCCCCTCTGATAATGATATCATTTCTAAATCCTACAGACCCCGAAACTCCGGGCAAAGATTGCACAACTTTTGACATATCAAAATTTGCACCCGGATATTTAGCTATTTCATTTATTCCGAGACTCTGAATCGAATTTACCGCCCCCGAAGGTTTAAAGAAATTCGCCCTGACCTCAACCTGAGCTAACTCCTTTAACGATTCTTCCAGTTCGAAATTTATTTCTGAGGCGTTTCCCGTAGTAACCGGAATATCGAATTTCTGAACGATTTTATACCCAAGTGCATATGCTTCAACAGACCAGGTTTTTGTTGGAAGTTGCCTTATCCGGTAAAATCCGGTGCTGTCAGTTAATGCACTAAAGTTTGTTCCAATTACCTGAACTTTAACATTTGGTACCGGAACCTGCGTGACCAAATCACGCACAAATCCATTAATAAGCCCCACTTGCTGCTGAGCAGAGGCCGACAGGTACCCAAAACAAAAAAGAGTTATTAATATTGATTTTACAGCAGCCAAAATATTCTTATTGATTAAACTGAGCATTATTATTTTAGTTATATTTATCTAAAATAAACAATACTTAGCCATCATTGTTTAATGAAAAACTAAATTCATCAAACATGATCATCTATATAATTTTTTCACTCTTTATTAATCACCTGAATTTTTACGATACTCAACGAGGTGATATTGACGTAACGGTAACAGGTATCAGTAATCAGAAGGGGGAGATAATGGTTGCTCTATTTGATTCCCCGGAGGGATTTCCTCAAAATCCGGGTAAAGCAATTAAACTGGGAAAAAGTCCCGCCCAAAAAGGTGATATTGTCGTACATTTGAAGGATGTCCCTCCCGGTAAATATGCCATTGCACTTTTTCATGATACCAATGGAGACGCTATTTTGAATACAAATTTTTTAGGTATACCCAAGGAGGGGTATGGAGTTTCAAATAATATTAAGAATAAATTGAGCGCGCCAAAATTTCAACAGGCAATTTTTGCGCATGGAATGGATCAATCTGCTTTGACAATTTCTATAAACTACTAATCGTATTTTCTATGGAGCTGAGACGTCAGAAAATAGCAGTGATCGGAAGTGGGTTTGGCGGCTTGTCAGCTGCCATTCGGCTCGCCTGTCAGGGACATGAGGTGACTATTTATGAGAAGCTTGACAAGCCTGGTGGCAGGGGCTATCAATACGATCTAAACGGTTTTAAATTCGATGGTGGCCCCACCGTGATTACGGCGCCACATCAGTATGATGAACTGTTTGAGCTTGCAGGGAAGAAGAGGGAGGACTATCTCACCTTTATCCCTCTCGATCCTTTTTACCGGATTTTCAATGGTAATGGTGATTGTTTTAATTACTGGAGAGCTCAGGATAAGACAGAGGCTGAAATTGCAAAATTTAGTCCGTCGGATATAGCAGGGTACCGAATATTTCTGAAAAAGATGAATGCCATCTTTCAATGGTTCCATCCATTTACTGAGAAGAGTTTCTCAACACTCTTCAGTTTTCTACGGATCTTTCCCTACGTATTTTCGACGGGTACCTGGCGGAGCATGTATGGCTTTGCTTCAAAGCATGTTAAAAATGATTTCATGCGAAAAGTCCTCTCTTTTCACCCGCTGCTTATTGGGGGCAATCCGTTTGATACCCCGTCGATCTATGGCTTAATCATTGGCTTTGAAAAGGAGTGGGGGGTCCATTATTGTCTCGGAGGAACAGGAGCAATTGTGAAGGCGCTTTGCCAGATTTTCGAAGAATGCGGAGGAACAATTCGGCTCAATACAGAGGTTTCCAGCCTGATTATTGAAGATAAGCGGGCTGCTGGATTAATTCTGTCAGATGGGTCAATCGTAAAAACCGATAGCCTGGTTTGCAATGGTGATTTGGCCATTTGTTATAAAAATCTTATCCCCAAAGAAAAACTTCCATGGAGTCTTGATTTTTGGCTGAAAAATATTCAATACAGTAATTCGCTCGTGGTCATTTACTTTGGCACGAAGAAAAAGTATTCCGACTCAAAGCTTTCTCATCATAACCTGATATTGGGCAATGATTATAAGCAATTTATGAAGGATGTTTTTTCAAAAAAAAGTATGCCGCGCGAGCTTGGTTTATATTTGCACATGCCTTCTGCATCCGATCCGTCGATTGCACCGGATGGGTGTGAATCGTTTTATGTCCTTTCGCTGGTTCCCAACCTGGATGGGAAGATTGATTGGAAAGTGACACTGCCCGAATATACCGAAAAAGTGCTTGCCTTCCTGGAGGATAATTATTTACCCGATCTGAAAAAGAATATTGTTGTCCAGCACGCGGTAAGTCCTTTACATTTTGCTTCAACACTCAATAGTTTTAAAGGGGCCGCCTTTGCGATTAAACCGACGATGGTTCAGTCAGGATATTTCCGACCCCAGGTTAAATCAAAATGGTTTAAGGATTTGTATTTTGTTGGCGCCAGTGTTCATCCAGGAGCAGGTGTTCCGGCAGTTATGGCCTCCGGAAAAATTGCAGCTTCCGAAATTTCATCAGTAAAACTACCTAATAATAAATAGAATATGGAGTCCGGGAATTTAAATAGCTCAAACTCATTTTTCGAATTAGGGGTAAACCGTAATCAGAAGATTTATTCTTTAAAGAATGTTCCCGTTCAGGGGAAGATCCCTGAATGGCTAAACGGTATTTTTATCCGAAACGGTCCTGGAATGCTCAACCTGAAAAACCGAAGGCTGAATCACTGGTTTGATGCAATGGGAGCCTTGCACAAATTTGAAATCAGGGGCGGGAAAGTGGATTACACCTGTAGTTTTATTGAATGTGAGTCTTATAAGGGAGCCATAGAAAGCGGCGAATTAAAGTTTTCGGAATTCGCCACAGATCCGTGCAGATCAATCTTTAAAAAAGTGCAATCGTACGTTTTTCCTTCACTCCCCAATATGACGGATAATCCGAAGATTGGAGTTGCCCGGATTGGAGAGAAGTGGATGGCTCTGGGTGAAACCCCGATGCAGCTGGAATTTGATCCTGAAACGCTTAAAAAGATAGGTGTCAGCGAACCTGTGCCAGGGGCATTTGCCTATAAAACAACCGCGCATCCCCATTTTGATAAGGAGCATGCCTATAATCTGGTCGTGAAATTTGGGATGATCAGCTATTATAAGATCTATGATGTTGCAAATCCGGGAGCAAAACCCATTGCCTCAATCCCTGTGAAGAGGCCTGCTTATATTCACGGATTCGGCATGACTAAAAAATATTTCATTATCACGGCAGGGCCATTGGTTGTTGTTCCCATCGAGTTGTTATTTTGGAAAAGGCCCTATATTGAGAATCACCAGTGGCGACCACAGGATGGTGCCTCTATCTGGGTCATCGACAAAGCAACCGGAAAGGTGAAAGCTCACTTTAATACCGACCCATTTTTTTGCTTTCACCACGTGAATGCCTGGGAGGAGGGAAATGAGGTAGTTATGGATATCAATGCCTATGATGATGCATCGATTATTCAAAAATACTATTTGCGCGAATTGGAGCAGCCGAACCTGGAGTTACCTTTTGGAACGATCCGTCGGTTTAGGCTAAACCTCGCCACAAAAAAAGCGGATGTTCAAATACTCTCTGATGCGTGTATTGAACTCCCCCGGATTGATTATAACCGGTTCAATACAGAAAGCAGTTACCAGTTCGTCTATGGCGTAAGCGTTCATCCGGAGCAGAGACAGGGATTTTATAACAGCCTGGTTAAAATAAATTCACAAACAGGTAACAACACCTATTGGTTTCAAAAAGATTGCTATCCGGGGGAGCCTGTCTTTTACCCTTCTCCAAACAGTAAAAATGATGAGGATGGTATCCTGTTATCGATTGTATTGGATACCGGTTTAGCCAGTTCATTTCTGCTAATTCTTGATGCCACTACAATGCAGGAGATTGCCCGGGCGGAACTTCCTGATCCTGTAGTCTATGGATTCCACGGAGAATTTTTTCCTCAATAAAATTAAAGGATATAAATCTGCTTGAATTTCATACCCATTACCGAATACGATATTCTAAATTTAGGAAATAAAATACGACAAGGACGAACACCATAAGGAGTATTAAAAGCAAATGAATCCCGTAGTCAGGGATATTCAGGACAGAAACTAACAAAAGCCTCGTTATTAACAGTTAATAATAGTTAATTACATATTTATTATTTCTCTGTTCTTTAGCTATTTAACTTCAATAATAAAGTTTGCGTTTAATCTTTTTAATTTTTTATTAAACATTATTCCAAATTCTTTTGTTTATTTACCATCTGGTTGAGTTAATAAAAAACTGAATTTTCTAAACCTGGAACCCGGAAATTTTAAAGGGTTCCCCTAAATTTTAAGGAGGAATAATAATGAATGAGCTTTTGGATAATAAGTACCTAGAATATCGGAAGAAGGTGAGGGAATTTGCTGAAAATGTAGTCAAACCGTTGGCTGTATTGCAGGATGAAAAGGAAGAATTCCCGGTTGATCTAACCCTTAAAATGGGAGAAGCTGGTTTATTTGGTATTACCATGCCCTCAAAATATGGAGGGCAGGGACTTGATTACCTCTCCTATATCATTGCGATTGAAGAGCTTGCCCGGGTAGACAGTTCACCTGCAGCTACAATTGCAGCACACAACTCACTGGGAATTACCCCTATTTACACATTTGGCACCGAAGAGCAGCGACTCAGGTATCTGCCAGGCCTCTGCACGGGTGAAAAATTGTGGGCATTTGGTCTCACTGAGAACAATGCCGGTTCAGATGCAAAAGGGGTCGAGACTGAAGCTGCTCTGGAAGATAATCAATGGATTATCAACGGTTCCAAAATGTTTATTACCAATAGCTCTTCC
>CAIXCY010000032.1 GCA_903918045.1 uncultured Bacteroidia bacterium | reverse complement strand
GAGCCGCCTGCTCCCCCCACCCCCTTACTACAGCCAATGAAAGCTGTCATTGGTAGGAACGACGAAGGAACGACGTAGGAACGACGAAGGAGTGACGAAGCAATCTCCTTTGGCTGGCAGATTCTCACAAGTATGTCATTGGTAGGGACCTAATTGAACTAATGTTCCGGCAGGAACCTGATTGATTTCATGTGACGAAGCAATCCTTCATTTTAAAAGGAAACCATCCCCTTTTTTGATCAAAATCTTACTTACCCCGCCATCAATAAATTCACTTCCATAGAAATTGGAGATGGTTAAGGCTTTTATTGTATTCTCTACATTATTCAGAAAAAACGGGTAATTGCCGTAGCTGTTCACATGAATTATGTTAGAGCAATTTATCACATTCAGATTTCCTGTTGCATTTGACAGGATCGAGGCAACTCCTTCGGTGTTTATTCTGTTGAATTGTAGGTAGTTTACTGTGCAAGCATTTCGGGTAGCCAGCAGAACACTTTTATTTTCGATCTCCTGAAATTTGCGGCTTATCGAAACATTGGAAACACTGAACTGATTTATTGTCGCACCATCTATCAGAATATGATTAATCGTCGAATTCTTTGTGGTATCGAGGCTGTAATAACCGTCAATTTCGAGTGTACCTATAACCGTTTTTTTACCTTTTATAAAGATTGTTGGTTCTCCGACCGCGAAATAATTCCGCTTGAGGTTTTTAATAATCAGCTGTTCAACATTTGTACTCACATTGATTACACTTTCATTGGGCATCTTAATCTTTCCCGGCCGGATTGCCACATCAAAATCCTCGATGTTTATCGTCCCGATATTTCCCGGTCCGCCCCAGGTGATCAATCCGGGGTCGTGCTGATAATTGTCAATCACCATGGCATATCCTTTGGTAAACCCTTTAATATTCCGGATGGTGATCCGGTCAATCCGACTTCTGCCACTTAGAATCCGGATTCCAAACAGTGAGCTGTTCAGCGTAATATCATCAATGAGGATATCCGAGATTGGACCGGCTGCCTGCTCTTTATAGAATACATCCTTCGACGGACCCCCTTTCCGGTCGAACCAATAGAGGTAAAGATCATCGGCATTTAGTGCGATGGCATCGTCATGGGTATTCAGAATGCAATGACGGATAACTCCATATTGTGAATTTCCATCGATATGCAGCCCGTCGTTGTTAATCAGCGGATCGGGACCAACATCCACGATGATATTCTCATACAACACATGAGTCACGTTGGTTGCTGCGAGGGCATATGTTGCTGGTTTGTATAGAATCGCGTCTCTGACAATCAGATTATCAACCCCGTAAAACCTGAAGCATCCCACAAGTCCATGAATACTATCCCCCTTGCTTTGTGCCCCTCTTGGTATCCCAGGATTGTAATAATTCCCGTTCCAGATTCCCCCGCTGATCACAATATTTGAATCTTTATCGGCACCAAATGATTGGCTTGCATTAATAAATATGGACTTATCGGAGTGATTCCTAAGTATTGCCCCGCATCCGGCATTGGCAATGATGGTGGTATTGCTGTAAAGGATCAATCCTGTAACCGAATATTTCCCATCCCAATAAACGGTTATCGGTGACTCTTTCGCTTTGTCCAGAATCCGTTGAATGACTGATGTATTATCGGTTCCAAACACAGTACTATTCATTCCAATCTGCGCATCGGATATCGCTCCGTAAGAGGACAGATAATACACATTTTCTCCCAATGGGCTAGCTTTTATGGGCTGAATATTTGCAGCAGCTGGTTCTTGGAAACAAATTCTAAACAATGTTAAAGTAAATATTATCAGCAGATTGCATTTCATTGGGTTGCGGATTTTTTTTATTGATAGCCAAAAATACATTAGAATTTGAATTAACCCTCTTCCTATCTTAAGTTAAATAATAAGATTGGTACTATCATACAATTATTCAATGGTTTATCGGCCATTTGCGTATATTTGTATCACAAACGATCAAACTAAAGCGTATGAGTGCTGTAAAAGTTGCAAGTATCAGGTTAATGAAGGAGCCTGATAAATCGTTTATCGTTTTCCATGAAAAAAATATTTTCTCCCCATGGCATCAGCATCCTGAATTTGAGCTTGTTCTGATAAAAAAGGGGAGAGGAAGGCGTATGATCGGTGACCATGTCGAGACCTTCGAGGAGAATGATTTGCTTTTGCTTGGTCCCCATCTGCCTCATGAATGGTTATGTGATAACACCTTTTATTCTCCCGAGGGGGGATTTTTGGGTGAAGGCATTGTTATTCAGTTTCTGCCCGATTTTTTAGGTGCCCAGTTTTTTGAAATTCCTGAAAATAAACCTTTGAAAAAAGTGCTTCAGGATTCGGCCAGAGGAATAAAATTTTCATTGAAAACCAAGGAGAAGCTAATTCCGTTGATGAATAAAATCATCAAACTGCCAATGACAAAACAACTATATGCTTTATTTTCAATATTTAAGATAATCTCCAATAGTAATGATAATACGATGCTTTGCAGTCCGCTGTTTATGGAGCCACTGCATACCGTGGTAAATACACCGATGCAAAGGGCGATGCAATATATTCTTCAGAATTTTCAGAAAGATGCAACCATTGAAGGGGTGCTTAGCTGCACAAAAATGTCAAATACCGCTTTTTGTAAGGCCTTTAAGAGCTCCTATAGGATGACTTTTAAAGAGTATTTGCTAAGTATCAGGGTTGGTTATGCCTGCAACCTTTTAACTGATGAAAACCTTAATATTTCTGAGATTGCCTATAATTCAGGATTCGAAAACATCTCAAATTTCAATCGTCAGTTTAAGAAAATTAAAGGTACAACTCCTTCAGTATTTCGTCAGACCCATTATAATCTGAAACGATCAGTTGCCATATAGTGGTAAAATATCCTATGCCACGATATGGCCACTGATTATAGTTGTGTGATTTCGACCTTTTTAAAGAATATTTCGGCCCCTTCTGACTGGATTTGGATCTTTCCCTTCTGAGGATGGACATCGTAAGTGTAGTTCACCAACGTGCCATTAAGGTAAACCGTAATTTTATCTCCTAAGGCAATAACTTTCAGTTTATTCCACGCTCCATGAGGTTTTTCAACATCTTTAGCCCCACGAAATCCGATTACATCTTTCCATTGCGGATCACGGGCAAACCAGTTTACACGATCACCTGTAATTGTAACCGGCTTGCCTTTTGGTCTGTAGACATATGAACTGTCCTCCAGGTCTGGTCCAACCGTTGAGGTTATCGAAAAATCGGCAGAGTTATTTCCAACGACAATAAAATCTCCGGTTCCTCCTTCAATCAATTGACATTCAATTGAGTGCATCCATGTTCCGGAAAATCCTCCATCCTCGCCATTCGAGTGTAAAAGAACTCCGCTGTCTCGCGCATTTTTAACGCGCGGTGGACACGTTTTTTCTCCCCATTTATAATCAATTTCCAACTGGTAGTTTGCATATTCCTTGTCAGAGGTAATGCACCCAAAATCCTGTCCGGAGACACGAATCAGACCATTCTGAACAGTAAATACTTTATTGGGATCATTATTCTTCCCCTTATTCTTTAAAAATGTGTACCAGCCGGAAAGGTCTTTGCCATTGAAAATTTTTATTGCAGGTTTTTTTGCAAACCCGTACTGGATGAGTGTAACCATTAAAAAGGATACGAGAATAGAAGTGATTAGTGATTTTTTCATTTGAGATAAAGATGAGTTAATTTGTCTAATTTAGGATATTAATTTGTTTATGATTTATTTGCCACAAAAGCACTTAAGAAGTTGTATTAAAAGTTTTTTTACCGCAGAGATCCGCAAAGAAGGCGCAAAGTTGCGCAGAGTTATTGTAATGTAATCTAGTACTTTGCGGTTCTCTCTGGTTTTACTCAGCGGTCCTTTGCGGTTAAATCTTTTACTTTTGAGACAACCTTACTGAAATTTCAATTACGATTCAGGCAGGTCAATAAAAAACAGCTAATGTGCATCATTATTAGAGGCTAATTTATCTGCAGCAAAGATCAGTTCATGTGTTTTGAGTGCATCCGAAAGACTCGTGAGTGGCATTTCAACCCCTGCGTTCAGTGCGTTAAAGAAAGCCTCGAATTGAGCCTGATAAGGGTGGTCTGATACATCACCTGAATCAAGCATTTTCATCGGCAGTTCGGTCCAGTTGTTCTTGTAAAGACCCGGTACTTTGGTGGAGTAATATTTATTATCCAACAGACTCCCCTCACTTCCAACAAGATGAAAATGAAAATAATAGGGTTGGAGGCAGTCAATCACGGAGGCGGTCTTTCCAACGGCACCGTTCTTGAATTTAACGATTGATACCGAACTCGTAGGATATTGGTAGGATGTAAAATCTTTATTTTCGGAATATGAGGCAAAGCTGCTAACGCTCTCAAATTCGCTTCCCATACAGAGCAGAAGTGCATCCATGGCGTGACATCCTGCAGACAACAGGCTGCTTCCTGCCGCATCTTTGAGGATGTTCCAGCGATATTGCCCGTACCATGGACCAATACCGTGGTAGTAATCAACTTCGCCGTAATGGATTTTACCCAGAAGTCCCTGGTCGATCACCGACTTGATGGCAAGTAACTGACTTGAAAAACGACATTCAAAGCATACGCATGACAAGACTCCTGCATCTTTAACTGCTGCTTCAACTTCGAGGCATTCCTCCCAGGTTAATGCAATTGGTTTTTCAATAATGAGATGTTTACCTGCTTTGGCTGCCATAATTGCCTGTTTAGCGTGGTCGGCGGGATAGCTGCAAATCGATACGACGTTGATTTGGGGATCGGCCAGCATCTGGGCCAGATCGGTGTAACATTTGAGGGGACATCCATGGGCAGCACTCACCTCTGCATCGTTGAGCTCCCTTGAAGAGCAGACAGCAGTAACCTGTGCATAGGCTGTCTTGTTGATCGCGTCGATGTGGGCACCGGCAACCCAGCTATATCCGATGATTCCTACGTTGTATTTCTTCATAAGATCATATTATTTAGATATCTTTTGGTGAAATTTTGTGATTTTGAGACTTGGTGCATATTCTTTATTTTGGATCTTTAAGTACTATTGAATTATGTAAATTCAATAGTATATCATTTTTAGAATTAAAATAAGTTTTCAAAGTCTTAAAAATACAAAATTGTAACGGTAAACCAGAATACGATCAAACTCTTTTATTAACCATTAATCGTGATAATTCCGAATGCATCAGCGCCGTCCGAACTCCCCTCAAAAAGATAGGGATCTCCCATTCCTGCCGCTGCATATTTTTCAAATACGCGGTGAACAACATTGGAAGCGCTTTTTTCGGCAAGGATTGCAACTGTCCCGCCGGCGCCGCCTCCGGTAATCTTGGCGCCATAAATACCGTTTGCAACACCCTCCTTGCGGAAGAGGTCGACAATAAAATCCGTAGCTTTAGCACCTAATCCGCACTGGGTGTAGGCATAATGCGACTCATACATTAATTCCCCCATCAGCGTAAAGGCCCGTTTGGTAGGAGCAAGTGAGGCGCCTCTGGATAGCTCCGAAAATAGCTGAACGCGATAATTTTCTTCTACTGCATAGCGGGTATTGGCCCGAATGTGATAATTAACTCCCTCTTTGAGTGGGGTATAGGGATCGACATGAAATTCATATTGCGCCAGATATTCGCCGCTGCTCATTTTCAGGGGTAGTATCGGCTCATATTTTTCGTGATAAAGTGAAACAGATAAATTGGCAAGGTATCCATCCCAGCGGGTATCGGTATACCGTTCAATTTCACTCCGGTCGTCGATAGTTACTGGGAGTGACTCCCAGTCGCAGATTATCTTATACCCCATAAAAGCCGCTGCACGTGCCGCTTCATATTCAATTCCTGAAACTTGATGACTAACTCCCGAATCGATACCCCATATCTTGAATTCATTGGGAAGTTGAATTAAGGACTCGGGAAGGCATGGCTGGCAAACCAGAGGTAAAATAAAACCCTCTTTTCCTGCAACCACGGCTATCTGGTCCATGATTCCACAGGCAGATTCAGCGATTACATTTTCAACCCACTGGCAGGCCAAAGCCAGTTCGATACCGGCCAGCCCGATGCCATAAGCTGTAGCTACGGCTTTCATAACCGATACTTCAATTGCCGCCGATGAACTGACACCCCTATTTAACGGGACTGTCGATTCCATATATACCTGAACACCAGTTTTGATTTGCTCAGGGAATTTATTTTTCAGATAATAGAGAGTTCCCAATACATAGGCTGTCCACCGAATAGAAGGTGAGCTATTTGCGAAATTCCGTACCGCCGCATCATCCTGTAAATCAGAATATTTAATTGTGATGTCTCCCTGCCATCCGGCATCCGTTGCAGTCTGGTTTTTTAAAAGGATTAACTCGTCAGAACGGAGCTGAGCTGCGGCCCAGGTGGCTTCGCGGATCGTCGATTCAAAGACTAAACCTCCAGTGTAATCATCGTTTCCTCCCATCAGGTCGAGTCTTCCGGGGGAGCGGGTGATGTGAACAGGGGAGGATGGGGTGAAAAAACCGCCATCCGCGATTAACGATTTTACCGTTTCTACAAATTCCGATGTCATATTATTTAGCATTTATAATAATGAATTATAAGCTTTTGGCGATTAGCTGCTGGCAACTGGCAGACTTTTAATTTGATTTATTATGCCATATAGAGCCTGTATGCAATGTTCAACCCACTTCGGGGTTGGAGCTCTATTTTGTTTCATTTCCCCCGGTTTCGCAAGCTTCACCGGGGGTTATTAATATTTAACCACTGCGTGGTTTAAATTTCACTTTGGAATTCAATTAAGCTGATTTCCTTCATAATACAACACCAGCTAGTTGCCAGCCGCTAGTTGCCAGCCGCTAGTTGCCAGTCGTTAGTTGCCAGTCGCTTGTTGCCAGTCGCTTGTTGCCAGTCGCTTGTTGCCAGTCACCAGTCGCCAGGTGCCAGCAGCCAGCAGCCAGTTGCCAGCAGCCAGCTGCAAGTCGCCAGCCTCCCTATTTCCTAACCTCCTTAATGCTGTTAACCAAATATTCCAATGCCTCCTCGGTCTGACGTGGATTGATTGGAAGGGTAACCAGTTGATCACCCAATTTTTCGGCATTAGGGAATTGCCCTTTTTTGAAGCCACGGTTTTTGAAAGCAGTTGCGTAGTGAAGCGGGATATAATGAAATCCAATCTTTACCCCAAACTTATGAAGCATATCGTAGATAAAGTCTTCCTTGGTCATCCCAAACTCTTTGGCATCAATCATTACCGGATAGAGGTGGAACACATGTTTATCGTAGGATGGAACTACAGGTAAGGTAAGTCCGGGAACACCTGCCAAACCCTGGCTGAGGTAAGCTGCATTGTCGATGCGGTTCTGGTTAAGGTGATCGAGTTTTTTCAATTGTTCGATTCCCACTGCCGCCTGGATATCGGTCATGCGGAAGTTGTAGCCGCAATCATCAAAATCCTGCCACCAGAATTTTTTCCCAATTGGGAATTTTTCGGTGTCGAGGCTGCAATATTTCGTGCTTACACCGTGAACACGGGTACAATGTGAACGGTAGAGGGAGATGCGCTCAAAGATCTCATCGTCATTGGTCAACACGATTCCCCCTTCACCCAGTGTCGAGATATTTTTCTGTTCGTGAAAGCTGAAGCATCCGGTTGCACCGATGGTTCCCACTTTTTTCCCCTTATATTCCGCCCCGATTGCATGTGCGGCATCCTCGACAACGGCGAAGTTGTGTTTTTGAGATAAAGCCATAATCTCGTCCATCTCGCACGGTTGCCCGTAGAGGTGAACCGGAATAACAGCCTTCGTGTTGGGAGTCAGCTTATCTTCAATCTGGTTGGGATCGATGTTGTGTGTGATCGGGTCGATATCGACAAAGTCAACTTCGGCACCCAGCGTAACAGGTGCTGCTGCAGTTGCAATCCAGGTAACCGGGGTGGTTAAAACCCGATCACCGGGTTTAAGCCCGATGCCGATCATGGATAGAAAAAGTGCTGAAGTTCCGTTGTTTACCACCCTGGCATGTTTGGCTCCGGTATAGGCGGCAAATTGGTTTTCGAAGGCGATACATTCATCACCACTTGTGGGAGCATTGTTGCGTAATACTTTAAGAACTGCTTCCTCTTCCTCTTTCCCGTATTGGGATCCGAATTTAATTTCGAGGTCAAATTTGATTTTGCTCATGATATGATTTTTTTAGATTTTAAAATTAAGTGTGAGGTTCAACCCTTCAGCCAGCGTGCGCATCGGGGTTGTCAAGACCTTTTTTGCCAATGAATTGTCCATCGAGGCATCGTTTGCCCGGGGTGCCCTTCCGGGCATTGCATTGGAGTCGATGCTAAGGATCAGATTTATTGGATACCCCAGCGCGGAAGCAATCTCCAGACCCATTTGGTACCTGTTGATCTTAGTGTTTCCTGAAAGATGAATAATTCCACCGAATTGATTTCCTGCAAGTTCAACAAGAGAACTTCCGAGCGTAATCACATCGACAGGGGTACGCGTTTCGTTTGCAGGAAAGGGGATTTCAATCCCTTTTCCCAGTTTTGCGATCATATCGGCGAGGAATGAATTTCCTTTTCCAATAACAGGAAGTCCCATGACAAGGGCTAATCGTGCTACCACATTTATGGGTGATGCCGCTAAAACAATCTGCTCCCCTTTTACCTTTGTTTCAGCGTAGAAATTAAGGGGATGAGGGAGATCCGTTTCAACGTAATCACCTTTAATCCCATCAAATATGGTATCGGTTGAGCAAAATACCATCTTCACATCGTGTTCCGAGCAAAGCCGTGCGATCATTTTCGTAACACCTACATTCACCCGTTCTGCCATCTCCTGATTCACCTGGCAAACGTCGATATTAGCCATCGCGGCAGCATGGATAACTGCATCGGGACTAATTTCGTTAAACAGGGAGGAAAGTCCCTGGACATCCTGTAAGTCCAGATTGTGGTAATAGATACCGGGCTCATCTATCGGATTTTCGGACCTGCCAATCCCGTGAATTTCCCAGTTCCCTTTGGCATGGGCAATTACGCTTCCTGCCACAAATCCGTTAAAACCGGTTATAAGTAATTTCATTATTTTCTTGATTTTAATTTTAGAAAATCTTTAGTAATTGATAATTTGTTTCAATAAAAATTAAAAGTATTAAAATAGCCACAAAGTCACGATGACACAAAGGTTCTCAAAGTGTTGAAATTTAAAAAAATATACTTCGTGCAGCGTTGAGTCTTGGAGCCTTTGTGGCATTATTTTTATTACCAATCTTCATAATTCTCTTAAGTCTAAAATACGATATTTATTTATTCTTCTCAATTCGCACCAAGGTGTATGAAAGTTTGACTCACTACTCAATTTGCTTTCCGTTAAACTGACCGGTGAGAAGCAGGACAATTTTTTCCTGAAGCGCTTTTCCTATCCGGGTGTTGCAACTTGAAATATAACTGCGAACAACCCCTTTTTCATTCGTGGCTGTCCGGACGTAGGCAGCATACCAGTCGTCGCTAAGGGTGATCTTTCCCGATTGTTGTTCAATTCCTTTATAAACCACGGTCCCTTCCAGGTCATCACCATTCTCTGAGTGGGTGGTCAAACGTGCCTGATCGTTTTTAAATATTTGAATTACAGCATTCATTGCCTGGTCACGAACCTTATCATCGGCAAATTCAAAATTAAACTCCCCACTTGTGAATATCAGATCCTGAAGTGACCGGATCTCTGAAATAATTCCTTTATTTCCCTGAACAGCTTTCAGGAAGAGTAGTATAGTGTAGAGTGAATTTTCTCCTGAAACGACCAAATCGCCAAGTGGCAACTGATGATAAAAATGACCCGATTCCTCTGCCCCTGCAATTGCCCCGGCTTCCTTCATAAATGCCTTAATCTGAGAATGTCCATTACGGAATAACACCGGTTCGGCATTCAGATCTGCCCATTTGAGCAGTGCCATAGGGTTTACCTTTGGATCATAAAGCACCTTTGATGGGTTTATATTCACTGAATCAGCTAGGATCGATTTTAAAATGGGAATCATTACAAATCCGGCGCTGAAAACGCCCTGCTGATCTCCGAACACGATCCTGTCTCCGTCACCGTCAATCCCTATAATCAAATCGGTATTATTTTTAATGGCCAAATCTAGCGCGGTATTCATCTTGTTCTGGCTCGTCGGATTGGGAGAACCTGTGGGAAACTCCCCGTTGGGTGCCAATCGATGCGGAGTTACCGAAACCCCGGCTCTGACCAATGCGCGGTATAACTCCGGACCGGCCGATCCATTAAACGTATCCAATACAACCGAAAGGCCCTTCAGTTCGTTTGATTCCAATGCAGCCAGATCAAAAGTATAGTTGATATAATCATCGATGGGATTTTGGAGAATTGTCAATGAACCTCCAGCCACTTTCCCAAGATTAAAATCTGCCTGATGGTATAACTCTTTTACTTTTTTTAACCCGCCTAACGGTCCGCAATCGTAGCCGATCGCTTCAACAGTTGGAACAGTATATTTTATCCCCACATATTGTTTGGGATTATGGGAAGCTGTGACAGTGAGTCCCATTGTATGTGGAAAATTGATGGTCGTTTGCATCGCGACAAAGTAACTCAGTGGTGTGCTGATTGGATCAAAGCAGACAAATAGTCTGAAACCTGCCTCTACAGCTAACTTTATGCCGATCTCCATTACCCTTGCGCATCCTAAACGGGTATCCCTTGTCACAACAAGCGTGTCAACTCCGATTAGTCGGGCATACCCAAGCGTTGCTTCAAAGAGGCGTGCCACCTGCTGATCGTTAAATTCACTGACCTCCCAACGGGCATCATACACTTTTATAGGATCTTTTATCTGGGCCATGTTTTTGATTTACTCGTCTTTATAATTATTGTTAAAAGGCTTGTAGGAATTAGGCTATTAGGCATTTAGGAACCTGCGATTTTAGAATTCACTCCCTCTTTTTGATTCTTCTAATAGTCTACTGCCTATTAGCCTAATGGCCTACCGGCCTACAGCCTATCATCCTACACTCCAACTCCGTTTCTTTTCAGTATCGGAATCCGGGTAAAGAAGAAGGCATAGATTGTTACCATAATTACGCAAAGCATTGGAATGACGTAAGAGATTTGGACGCCATGATTATCGGCAATCATCCCCTGGATTGGAGGGAATACTGAACCGCCAATAAGTGCAAAATTCAATAAGGCTGAACCTTTACCGGTAAATGAACCAATCTCCTCAATTGCCAGGCTGAAGACTGTTGGAAACATAATCGAAAGGAATAATCCTAATCCTGCCAT
>CAIXCY010000031.1 GCA_903918045.1 uncultured Bacteroidia bacterium | reverse complement strand
CTGATACCCACACCCGTATCCCGAACAGATAAACTCAGCTCCCCTAAAGATTCCGTTGATCTGACAAATGAGATTTTCAATTCAATCTCACCGGATACGGTGAATTTCAAAGCATTCCCTATCAAATTGATTAAAATGCGCTTAACCTTTGATTTATCCAGGTAAATAAAGTTGGGGATATCGGGCTGGATATTAATCAGAAACTCAAGCTTTTGTTGATGAGCCTGAAAGTTGACAATCTCAATCAAATCCCCTACCGATTCAATCAGATTGTCCTTAACAATTAAAAGGTCCGAATCCTCTGATTCAAGTTTAATAAAATCAAGAATCTCATTGATGATTCCCAGGAGCGAGAGACCTGAAAAATTAGCGTTCTGTGCGTACTGACGTTGAACTTTATTGAGGGATGTTTTTAAAAGTAAATCGGTAAAACCAATTACCCCATTGAGGGGCGTCCGTAATTCGTGACTGATATTTGCCAGAAATTCGGACTTTGCTATATTGCCTGCCTCGGCCTCCTCCCGGGCCAAAATGAGAGAGGCCTCGTTCTCCTTGAAACCTGATATATCCCAGTTGGTTCCTATTACCCGTAAAGGGGTTCCCGAACTATCACATTGGACGAAACCCAAAGCCCGGATATGATGAATTGAACCATCAAGCCATTTTATGCGGAATGCTGTATCAAATTCCTTCTCTCCCCGAATCGCCATCTGAAACTCCTTTTCTGCCATTGAAAGGTCTTCAGGATGTAAACTTGACTGCCATATTTCGTATGTTCCTCCAAACCCATTCTGATCAACGCCATATAAGTTGAGCATCTGATCGTCCCAAATCAATACATTATTGAGAATATCATAATCCCAAACTCCAACTTTACCTGCCCTGATTGCCATACCATACCGCAAAGTCAATTGTTTCAGGACTTCCGCTGCCTTAATACGAGCATCGATATCGTTAATGAAATTCAGGGTAGCCGGCTCCCCTTCCCACTCAATTTTAACCCCGTGAATAGCGATCCAGGTATATTTTTGGTCCTTTTTTAAAATACGAACATTGTATTCCTGATCCAATTGCTCTTCGTTGATCCGTCTAATATAATTAGACTTAACAAAATCCCAATCCTCAGGATGAACAAAATTCAAAAAGGGCAATGTCAGCATTTCTACATCAGAATAACCAAAAAGATCTGAGGTGTAAGGGTTTGCAAATCGAATATACTCTCCCTGAGCTACAAAGATGCCTACACTCGCATTTTCAACCAGATTGTGATATTGATGTTGACTCTTTCGAAGTATCTCCCTTTGAATATCTTTATTCAGGTTGGCAATCACCAATTCATCCACCCGCTTGGCTTTTTCCTCATTTTGAAAAAGTAATTCAGCGTTTGCAACAATTAATTCCGCAGCCCGGTTGGCCTTCTCCGTAGTCTGGAAGATAAGCTCCCGATTAGCGATGACTAATTCTGCGGCGCGATTTTCCTTTTCATCATTTTGGAAAAGCAACTCCTTGTTAGCTATTATTAACTCTGCGGCGCGATTTGCCTTTTCTGTGGTCTGGAAGATAAGCTCCTGATTGGCAATAACTAATTCTGAAGCACGATTTTCCTTCTCTGCATTTTGATAACGTAACTCTTTGTTTGCAATAACAAGTTCTGCGGCTCGCATTGCCTTTTCATCATTTTGGACAACCAACTCCTTATTCGCAATTACAAGTTCTGCAGCCCGTTCAGATTTCTCATTGTTCTGGTTCAAGAGCTCCCTGTTTGCAACAAGCAATTCAGCAGCGCGATTTTCCTTTTCATTATTTTGAAAAAGTAACTCTTTGTTTGCTATAATTAACTCTGCGGCCCGGTTTGCCTTCTCTGTTGTCTGGAAGATAAGCTCCCGATTAGCGATGACTAATTCTGCGGCGCGATTTTCCTTTTCATCATTTTGGAAAAGCAACTCCTTGTTAGCTATTATTAACTCTGCGGCCCGGTTTGCCTTCTCTGTGGTCTGGAAGATAAGCTCCCTATTAGCGATGACCAATTCGGCGGCGCGATTTTCCTTCTCTTCGTTTTGATAAAGTAACTCCTTGTTGGCAATAACAAGTTCCGCGGCTCGCATCGCCTTTTCCTCATTTTGGACAACCAACTCCTGATTGGCGATAACCAGCTCTGCCGCCCGTTCTGATTTTTCATGATTTTGGTACAAGAGCTCTCTATTGGCAACGAGCAATTCTGCAGCACGATTTTCCTTTTCTTCATTTTGAAAAAGCAACTCTTTGTTTGCAAGAATTAACTCCGCTGCCCGGTTTGCCTTCTCTCTAGTCTGAAAGATAAGTTCCCGATTGGCGATGACTAATTCAGCCGCGCGATTTTCCTTCTCTTCGTTTTGATAATGTAATTCCTTGTTGGCAATAACAAGTTCAGCGGCTCGCATTGCCTTTTCCTCATTTTGGACAACCAACTCCTGATTGGCGATAACAAGCTCTGCCGCCCGTTCAGATTTCTCATTGTTTTGGTACAAGAGCTCCCTGTTGGCAACAAGTAATTCAGCCGCGCGATTTTCCTTCTCATCATTCTGGAAAAGCAACTCTTTGTTTGCGACAATTAACTCTGCAGCCCGGTTTGCCTTCTCTCTAGTCTGAAAGATAAGCTCCCGATTGGCGATGACTAATTCAGCCGCACGATTTTCCTTCTCTTCATTTTGATAAAGTAACTCCTTATTCGCGATAATGAGTGCTGCAGCTCGTATCGCCTTTTCCTCATTTTGGACAACCAACTCCTGATTGGCAATAACAAGCTCTGCCGCCCGTTCTGATTTCTCATTATTTTGGATCAATAGCGCTTTGTTGGCCAAAATTAACTCCGCCTCTACAAGCATCCGTTCGGTATTATCGATTATGGAAACAAGACACTTTTCCCCATTTTTGTCGGCAATCCCAGCTAAAGTGACATAAAAAGTAGTATTGTTGCGGCAAATAAGCGTGAGGTCGCAAAACCTCTTGACCCTTTGATCGAAGATTTTATCCAGGAATTCACTGAAAACCTGTTTTGAATATTCATGAATAAAAAATCCAAACAAACTGTTTTTTAATTGTAAACTATCCTTCCGCAATATCTCTGCGGCTGCGAGGTTCAATTCAATAATCTCACCTCCTTTTGAGATTGTCAAATAGCCATTTGGGGCAAAATCATACAATTCGATATACTTATTTTTAGCAAGTTTAATTGCCAATTCGTTGGCAATGACAAGCTCCTCATTGACCATCTCAAGTTCAATCTGATGGACCTCAAGCTCATGGAAGAGCCTAAGCGCTTCAGCTTCAGAATAGACTAAGCCCGATTGAGATTGCTTCTCAATCAGTCGTAATTCAGCCTTTTGGCGGCGTTCAGCAGAATTCTTCAAATTCTTTTATTTTAATATTATTTATTATGTTTTATATAATTATTCTGTTATGAAAAAAATGGATGGAAACTGAAGTCAGAAATAAATAATTTAAACTTTCAATCGCACCATTTCGCCCTAAAGTTCAACAACGGTATGACAGCTCAACGACGACTAATACCGGAATTTAATTAGCTGGTAAACAAAGGTAAAGAGTTCTTTATTATTTCCAATTATATTAACTACTAATTATCAGTAAGCATCTTCGGAAATCGTACGAAACAGACCCATTAAATACAAATAGCTCAGCTTTTAGCGGATGTAATCGCAAGGAAGGGGTCCATTGCAATTTTTATTTTCATTTCGAATGGATGGATATCGTGAGGGTTTGAATAGTGATAGTGCAAATTCAATCTTTATATTCAATTATTCAATACATTTATTGTTTAACAAGGTGTGGCAGTTCGATTATTGAAATCCTTGAATTCTTTTTAACAGGGGGAAAAAATAAAGCGGGCCTGCTAAAGTTAGTTTAGCAGGCCCGCAGTTAATATCTCTTTCCCTGAATTATTCCGGAGAAATTGCGTCGGTAGGGCAAACTTCAGCGCATGAGCCACAATCGGTGCAAAGACTAGCATCGATTTTAAAGATATCACCCTCGCTGATTGCTTCTACCGGGCACTCGTCAATACAAGTTCCGCAAGCGATACATTCATCTGAAATTTTGTAAGCCATAACTACTCGTTTTTTTGTTTATGATTAACTAAGATTTGATTCATATCAGTGGTGCAAAAATACAAAGAATGGAGAAAAAACAAATTCTAAACGTAATTTTTACTTATTTTAAACTGTGATTTGTTTTTGCCCCTTTTGAAAGTACACGCAAAGGGACTGAAGTCCGCAACTTTCACATTTTGGTTTCCGGGCGACACACACATATCGTCCATGCAGAATCAACCAGTGGTGGGCTATTGGAATGAGCTCATCGGGAATATGTGCAACGAGCTGTTTTTCGGTATCAAAGGGCGTCTTCGACTTAACAGATAAGCCGATACGGGCTGCCACCCTGAAGACATGCGTATCAACAGCGAGGGCCGGTTTATTAAATACAACAGAGGCAATCACATTGGCAGTCTTCCTTCCAACACCAGGAAGCTTAACCAAATCGTCTACATCTTCAGGAATAACCCCCTCAAATTCTTCGATAAGTTTTCTGGCCATCCCGACAAGATGCTTTGCCTTATTATTGGGATATGAGATAGAGCGGATATAATCGAAAACCTCATCAGGTTCAACCTCTGCCAGTTTTTGGGGGGTAGGGAAACGCCTTAATAATTCGGGAACGACCATGTTTACCCGCTTATCGGTACATTGTGCCGATAAAATTACGGCAACGAGCAATTCATAGGGATTGCCATATTGGAGCTCAGTCTCCGCAACGGGCATATTGGCTTTAAACCACTCTATTACTTTATCAAAACGTTCTTTTTTTCGCATGTAATTTTTTATACCATCAATGGAATAATCACTGGAACAACACAAAATGATTTTTTGCCAAAATACAAAAAAAGCATAAGAATTTTGTCAATAGTAAATATACTACTATATTTGTATCGCCTGACAAAAAGTGCATTTCTATGAAAATATGGAAAGCAAAAGAGTTAATTAATTTAATAGAAATAGACGGTTGGTTTTTGGCCAGGCAGAAGGGGAGCCACAAGAACTACAGACATGCCATAAAAACGCGGAACAGTGACAATCCCTTTATCGGGAAACGATGATGTTCCTGCAGGTACAGCAAACAGTATTTTGAAACAGGCTGGATTGAAATAGATCCAACCAAAAAACTGATAGTATGGAAAAAGTAATTGTTACTGTTGAATTATCTGACAATAATTATGCTGCATATATTGAAGAACTTCCTGGGTGTATAAGCACCGGGAAGACATTTGGGGAACTAAAATTAAATATGAGCGAGGCGGTAAGGGACCATGTTGAGATTTCATTAGAATATGGTGATGAAATTTCAAATCTTTTCCGGGGAGAATATGAATTGGTATTTAGGTTCGATGCTCAAAGCCTGCTAAAACACTATCGCGGTATATTTACCAATGCAGCACTTCAACGGATGACCGGAATTAACCAACGACAACTTCAGCATTATGCGTCAGGAATTAGCCGTCCACGTCCTGAACAGGCGCGTCGTATTGAAACAGCCTTACACCATCTTGGAGAAGAATTAATGTCAGTGGAGCTTTAAATTATTAAAACTGTTTATGATCACATACCTGCAAGTCGATAATCTTTCAAAATACTGGGGAGAACTAACACTATTCGAGGGAATTAGCTTCTCTGTCACCGAAGGCCAGAAAGTGGCGATGATCGCCAAAAACGGGGCGGGAAAATCGACTCTAATGGATATAATCGCCGGTTTAGAGACCCCTGATGAAGGAAAACTGACGTTAATGAACCAGGCTTCTATCGGTTACCTGCGCCAGAATCCCGATCTGAATCCTGAAGATACGGTATTGGAAGCTGCCTTTAACGCCCCGGGAGAGTTAATCCAGGCCGTCAAAAACTATGAGAAGGCTCTCGAAAATCACGACCCCAAGCTTCTGGATAACGCCATTGAACGGATGAATGTGCTCAATGCCTGGGACTTCGAACTCCGTATCAAACAGATCCTTACACAGCTAAAGATTACAAACGTAAATCAGCAAATCAAATTCCTTTCCGGAGGGCAAAAGAAAAGGGTTGCGCTCGCGCACATCCTGATTAATGAACCCGACTTCCTGATTCTTGATGAGCCGACGAACCACCTTGACCTTGAGATGATCGAGTGGCTCGAAAAATACCTCGAAAAAGCGAAGTGCACCCTGTTTATGGTGACACACGACCGGTACTTCCTCGACCGGGTTTGTAATGAGATTCTGGAACTTGACGATAATAACATTTTCCGGTATAAGGGAAACTACTCCTATTATGTTGAAAAGCGCGAAGAACGGATTCAGGTGCTAAATACCGAAATTGACAGGGCTAAGAATCTCTTTCGTACCGAACTCGAATGGCTCCGCAAGATGCCTAAGGCACGAACCCATAAATCGAAATACCGGACTGAGAATGCCTATGTATTGCAGGAGAAAGCCTCTCAATTCCGGTCAGAGGATAATATTGAACTTAACATACAGGGGAAACGTCTCGGAAGTAAAATACTTAACGTTAAGAATCTCTCCAAGTCATTTGGCGAGCTGGTTATCCTGGATAAGTTTAGTTACAATTTTGCCAGACTAGAGAAAATCGGCATAATCGGAAAAAATGGCAGTGGCAAAACGACGGTATTAAACATGCTTACCGGTGCATTGCAAGCCGACAGCGGTACAATTGATGTTGGTGAAACAATCAGTTTTGGCTATTACCGGCAGGATGGAATTAATTTCAAGTCGGGTGACCGTGTGCTTGACGTGATCAGAGAGATTGCCGAAGTTGTGGATCTCGGAAACGGGAATAAGATGAATGCCTCGCAATTTCTAAATTACTTTCTCTTCCCCCCCGACACGCAATACAATTATGTTGAAAAGCTCAGTGGTGGCGAAAAGCGGAGGCTTTATCTTTGCACAATCCTGATGAGAAATCCGAATTTCCTGATTCTCGACGAGCCAACAAACGACTTGGATATCATGACTTTAAATGTTCTGGAGGATTACCTTCGCAATTTTCAGGGATGCGCCATCGTTGTTTCACATGACCGGTTTTTTATGGATAAGATTGTCGACCACCTCTTTGTTTTTGAAGGGAATGGATTGATTAAGGACTTCCCCGGGAATTATTCAGATTACCGGGATTGGCTGGAAGACAAAGAGAAGGAGCTACGAATACCGGAAAAATTAAAGGAGGCCAAACCGAAACCTGTAAAAGAGGGGGCGAAAAAATTAACCTTCAACGAGAAACGGGAACTGGATCAACTGGAGAAGGATATCGCACTGATTGAAGCCGAAAAGATCGCTATTGAAAAAGCAATGGATTCAGGGGATTGTTCGTCCGAAGAGCTGGTTATAAAATCACAACGCCATGGCGAAATTGCCGGATTGCTGGATGAAAAGGAGATGCGCTGGCTGGAATTAAGCGAGCTAATGTAGGGTATCGTATTCAACTTTGAAAATTAATTCTGAAAATTATAGTATAAATCTGATCTAATTCCGGTAATTTTAAGGAAAAATTATTCCTATGGAAATAAATTGGTGGGTTCTGGGGATTGTTGGATTTTGTGGGATTATTCTGGTTATTTATCTTATCATCAGAAATTTAAAAGATGAAGAAATAGTTGCAAAATCTTTTAATGACGAGATTAAAGATGAAAAAAGATTTGAATTAGACGATGCTGAGGAAAACTAAAATCAGTTGAATTAATTCATTCCAAACTGGTGGTCATCAGCAAGATCAGAAGTCTGGTAATTTTCACGTTCCATTGTAAAAGAACCTCCGGTACCCTCAGAATCACGGCTGTTTCCCACAATTTTACCGTTGGGCAGGAGCTCACCGGTCCAGGTATCCAATTCATAAATAATATCTTCATCACTAAAGAGAATTTCGCAGGAATGTGACTTCAGGTCAATCTTCGTTCCGTTTATCTTCCCTGCCACTTCCTGCTTTACAATAAAGGTCTCCTCCCCATCGATTTGTTCTGAAAACCTCAGAACTCCCGTAAGGTGTTTTCCTTTCTGATTGATTTCAGCATAACCACTGTCTTTACCAAATCCAAAATTCTCCTCAAATCGCCATCGTCCTGTCAGGTTTATTTTCTCGGGCATAACTCTATTATTTGATTTGATTACAAAATTATACTGAAATTGAATTAAAGACTATGTTATTTTTACTGATAAACAGTAACTATCAAAAACAGTTAGTCGCTGTTTATCAGTAATATAGCCTGTAATCACTTTACATATGACGCCTTATTGAGATAATCAAAACTTTTTTGAACACTTACCAACGGTTCAAAGTCATATCGTTCAACTTCTACAATAGCAAATTTAGTGCCAGCTTTTGCCTTACTGTCATAGATTGCCTTAAAATCGATTTCACCGCTTGCACCAATCTCTTTTTCATCCTTAATGTGCAGTAATTCGAAGCGTTTTGGATACTTATTAAAATATTCAACAGGTTTCTGTCCACCCTTGGTTACCCAGTAAACGTCCATTTCAAAGGTTACCTTTTTAGGATCGGTATTTTTCAACATGTAATCATAAATCATTTCGTCAGCATCTGAAATTTTTGTAAATTCATGATTGTGATTATGATAGCCAAAACGAATCCCCTTTGCATTACACTTATCCCCGATTGCATTGAAGTATTCGCAGGTTTTTTTAATTGATTCAAGATTCTTGTAGGGATATTCTCCCATCGAAGGTTTTATGATATAAGAAACACCGGCCCGTTTATGGGCATCAATGCACATATCCCACCATGTCATAGCAGCATCCCAGGAGGCCTGATCGCCAGTATAATTAATTCCCGTATGAGAACTCACCAGTTTCATTCCGTTTGCCTCAACAAGCGCTTTAAAAGCTTCTGGTTCCATACCGTAAAATTTACCATTATCAAAGCCGGCAGCCTCCAAATCGGTGAATCCCATCTTACCCATCTTCTCAATCGTACCTTTCACATCTTTTTTCAGATCATCACGAAGGGAGTACATTTGAAGGGCGATTTTTTTCTTCCCTTTGGCAAAACCAGCCTCTACTGAACCGCCAATAAATAATGCCACCAACATCATGACTATTAATGACTTAACTTGATTTGTTCTCATGCGAATTTAAATTTTAAATTTAGAAGTATTAAAAATATTTTACGGTGAACTATGAGGGCAAATTTAAAGTTATAATCGGTTAAAAAAAATCGAAGTTTCGATTTGTACCTGTTTTTCCCTTTAATTTAATTAAGTTTAACCCTTTGATTGATTCAATTCAGAAAGCAAAAAATCGGAATAGAATAAAATCGAAAAAAGTCATTTAACCAGGTTGGGATTAGGTGGATTGACGGCTGTAACTACGTTACGCTTAATAGCCTCTCCCAGATGGGAAGGGGATCAGAATGCCAATCCTCATAAAGTCTTTTTTTAATATATTTTAAAAGATATTCCAATGAAACGAGCCATGAGAGTTCCTCTCACACAGTAGCATGATTATCTATGGTGAGTTACCCCGATAGCTCGGGGCAAGCAACTGGCAATTAAAAAATAAATTACACACAGATGAAAAGAATTGAAATGGGGCTGACATTGGGATTATGTCTGACAGGTTTAGTTCCGAAGTGCGTCAGCCAAACTCACGATGCTCAACGTCCGAATATCCTCTTTATCATGAGTGACGACCATGGCTATCAGGCCATAAGCGCTTACAAATCAGGCTTAAATTCCACCCCTAATATCGACAGGATTGCAAACGAAGGGGCCATTTTTACCCGGTCTTATGTCACTAACTCAATTTGTGCCCCCAGCCGTGCAGTGATGCTCACTGGAAAATACAGCCACCTGAACGGGAAAGTAGATAATGAAGGCGGCTTTAACTGGAATCAGATGATTTTCCCTAAACTTTTACAACAAAACGGATACCAGACTGCCCTGATCGGGAAGATCCATCTCGACGGACTCCCACAAGGCTTTGACTATTCAAATGTCTTGCCCGGTCAGGGGGAGTACTACAATCCCGAATTTATTGAAAATGGAATCCGAAAACAGATCCATGGTTATGTTACAACATTGACCACCCAATATGCACTTGAGTGGCTCGACAAAAAGCGTGACAAATCAAAACCATTCTGCCTGCTCTATCATCAGAAAGCCCCCCACCGCAACTGGATGCCTGAACAGAAATACCTGAACCTTTATGAAGACCGTGATATCCCCTTCCCGGACAATTTTTTCGATGACTATTCAGGTCGGGGAACTGCTGCACATACCCAGGAGATGAGTATCGTTAAAGATATGATGTGGGGACATGATATGAAGTTCGAAAACGACCCCTATACCGGAAAACCAACAAACCTGGCTCCCTCTATTGAAAGGATGGATGAGACCCAACGAAAAGCGTGGCGCGCTGCATACGACCCTCGCAATGCAGAATTCAAAAAAAAGATGCCATATGGAAAGGATTTAGCCAAATGGAAATACCTGCGTTATGTCCGCGACTACCTCAAATGCATTCAATCGATTGACGATGGTGTTGGGGAGGTGCTCGATTACCTCGATAAAAACGGATTGACAGAAAACACGATTGTGGTTTACACTTCAGACCAGGGTTTTTATCTTGGCGAACATGGCTGGTTTGACAAGCGGTTTATGTACGAAGAATCGTTCCGAACCCCGCTTTTAATCAGGTATCCCAAAGAGATTAAACCGGGAACCATTATCAATCAGATGGTTCTGAATCTCGACTATGCCCCTACTTTTCTTAGTTATGCCGGTGTAGCACCACAAAAAGAGATGCAGGGGGAGTCGTTGCGGGGAATACTAAACGGTGATACGGCTAAATGGAGGGATGCAATTTATTACCATTACTTTGAATATCCCGGTGTTCATGCCGTTAAACGTCACTATGGGGTGAAGACCGACCGGTATAAACTCATCCATTTCTATTTTGACATCGACGAATGGGAGTTATATGATCTTGAAAAAGACCCCCACGAAATGAAAAATATCTACAATGATCCTTCATACACGCAAATCAGAAAAGAGTTGCTCAAAAAACTGGATGCCCTTCGTCTGAAATATAAAGATTCAGACGAGGTTACGAACTCCTTTTTACCAAAGAAGAAGTTTTAAATGTGAATATATATTCTAAAAAAGGAGAAATAAGATTATAACTTTTAAAGAACCGTTCTGTATTTTCACAGCTCAAAAATTAACCGGAATCACTTTAAACCAATTAATATTCAATGAAAAAAATCGTCAGTCATCTGAGGGTGGTCATCATCCTACTTCTAATTAATGGCCTTTCAATTGCCGCCTTCGGTAAAAACGAGGTGAAACAGCTAGTCTGCGAGTACAAAACAGATCCGATCGGGATCGATATCGTGAAACCACGGTTAAGCTGGCAACTCACTACTTCCGATAACGGAGTGATCCAAACCGCCTATGAAGTGCGTGTTGCAGAATCGGCCGACAAACTAAATGCATCAAAACTACTTTGGTCTACTGGCAAAATAAACAGCAACCAGTCGGTAAATGTGGTTTATAACGGACCGGCACTGATCACTGCACAGCGGGTATACTGGCAGGTACGCATCTGGGACAATAAAGATAAAGCTACATCATGGAGTTCCCCTGCCTTATGGGAAATGGGAATCCTCAAACCTGCAGACTGGAAAGCTACCTGGATCACTTTTGGTGATGCGAAACAGGTGAAGGAGTCCTTGCCATCCCAATATTACAGAAAAGAGTTCTCCCTTTCCAAAAAAGTCAAATCGGCACGGGTTTATGCCACCTCTTTGGGAGCCTATGAACTGCACCTCAACGGAGCTAAAGTATCCGCCGATCTCTTCACACCCGGATGGACCAGTTATAAAAAGCGTTTGCAATATCAGACTTATGATGTTACCTCGATGTTAAAAAATCAGAACGCTATTGGTGTTGTCCTTGCAGATGGCTGGTACAGAGGGAACCTGGGATGGTCGAAAAAAGGGGGTTATTATGGGGATAAACTGGCGTTGCTGGTTCAACTTCAAATTAACTATACCGACGGCACTTCTGAAACGATTGGCACAGATAACAGCTGGAAAGTATCCGCCAATGGTCCAATAGTGGGATCGGATATCTATAATGGTGAAACCTACGATGCCCGTCTTGAATTCAAGGGATGGGATCAGACCGGTTTTGATGCCGGGAAATGGAGCAATCCACTGGCCTCTGATCAGAGCACTAACATTCTGATTGCCCCGCAAGGTGTTCCTGTCAGGGCTATCCAGGAGATCAATCCAATTAAACAGTTTTTCACCCCCAAAGGCGAACGGGTATTTGATTTGGGTCAGAATATGGTTGGTTGGGTACGACTTAAAGTAGCTGGTAAAAACGGAGATCAGATAACCTTAAAGTTTGCTGAAGTCCTGGATAAGGAGGGCAATTTCTACACCGAAAACCTACGCGGTGCAAAAGCTACCGATGTGTATATCCTAAAAGGCGAAGGGACTGAAATATTTGAACCGCACTTTACATTTCACGGTTTCAGATATGTGAAAGTTGAAGGGATGACGACGCCTCCTGCCTTAGACCAGATCACCGGTGTTGTGATCCATTCGGATATGAAACCTACCGGAAACTTCACCTGTTCAGATACCCTTATCAACAAGCTGCAACACAATATACAATGGGGTCAAAAGGGGAATTTTCTCGACGTTCCTACCGACTGTCCCCAACGGGACGAACGGCTTGGGTGGACCGGTGATGCCCAGGTCTTCAGTCCAACTGCTGCATTTAACTTTAACGTTGCTGCATTTTACACGAAATGGATGGGAGATTTCACCGCCGATCAGCTACCTGATGGTAAAGTTCCTCATGTGATTCCCGATATTTTGCATGGCGATGGCGGTGCTACAGCCTGGGCCGACGCCTCAATTATCGTCCCCTATACCGTTTACCTTGCCTATGGCGACTCGCGGATCCTTGAAGCTCAATATCCAAGCATGAAAGCCTGGGTCGGTTATATGACCAGCAGGGCGCAACCTACACACCTCTGGGTCGGCGACCCCCATTTTGGCGACTGGCTGGCTTTTGCCACAAACCATTCGGATTACCCGGGTGCAACGACTGAGAAAGATCTTATTGCAACCGCTTACTACTATCATTCAACGATCCTGCTGAGCAAAATTGCAGCAATTATCGGTGAAAAGGGGGATGTTGAAAAATATACGACCCTTGCTGCCGGCATTAAGGAATCGTTTAACCGCGAATTTGTAACTCCTAACGGACGTTTGGTTTCACACACTCAGACCGCTTATGCACTGGCGCTATCTTTCGATCTGCTTTCTGCCGAAACTGCAGCGAAGGCTGCTGTTTACTGCGCAAAGGATGTGGAGAAATTTCAGCATCTCACCACAGGATTTGTCGGAGCGCCACTACTCTGCAAAACATTGTCTGCTATCGGACGCGATGATCTCGCATTTATGTTACTCAATAACAAAAAATATCCCTCATGGCTATATCCTGTTTTACAGGGTGCCACAACCATCTGGGAACGATGGGATGGCCAAAAACCCGACGGAACATTCCAGGATGTCGGAATGAACAGCTTCAACCATTATGCCTATGGTGCTATTGGGGAGTGGCTGTACCAGCATGTTGCCGGAATCCGTATTGATGAAAATCACCCTGGTTATAAACACATCCTTTTTGATCCTCATCCGGGTGGTGGTCTTAAAAATACCAGTGCAGAGATTTCCACACTCTACGGAAAGGTCTCTTCTAACTGGAAATTTGAAAACGATAATTTCGTTTATGAGGTAATTATTCCTGCCAATACCAATGCAACTGTTACTTTGCCTTATGCCAAAGCTGATCAGGTTAAGCAAAACGGAGAGGCTGTTACGAGTGGCGTGGTTAAAAACACCAATGATCTTCAGGTCAATCTGGGAAGTGGAACATATTCCTTCTCCTACCCTGCTAAGGAGCTTATGGCAGCTGTGGAAGTGAAGAAAGGAGAGAAATGAAAATGAAGGAATGTAAAAATTAAGAATTAAGTAATTAAAGAATGAGGGGCTGCAATTTTTGCGGCCCTTCATTTTAATATCAGAATGAGTTACTCCGGTAATGGGAGTTGAAAATTTCCGGCAATTATTCCTTTAACCGTGATATCCTCATCAAGCTCTTCCCAACGTAGCGCAAATCCGTTTAATCGGATTGCCACCTCTTTTAACTGTTCCTCTGTTGCTTTAGAGAGAATATTAAACCGGTCTGCAGGAAAACTAATAATTCGGCCGTCGGTAAGTTCTATATAAACTGCCCGTTTGATACTCCAGGCCTTTATTGCAACTGGTTCGGCTATCAATAGGTTATCTTCGTGCATGGTATTCCTGAAATTTAGCGTACAAAAACAGATTATTCTTAAAAACCAACTTCTCAATATCCCGGATTATTTTAGGCCTTAAATTCTTATTATCGGCTAATTTAACCGGATTAAGCCAGAATTTACATTCGCCATCGGCTGTTTCAATATGAATATGGGGCGGTTCATTATATTCGTCAGAATAAAAATGGAACCTGTATGGTCCAATGCGTAAAACTGTTGGCATTTTACACCCTTTATAATCCAATGTAAAACTACATAAATTTGAAATAAAAAATGATTGGATGTCCGATTCTATTTTCACAGTAAAAAAAAACCTTTATATTTGCATCCGCTTAGCCAAGGCAAGATTACATAATGATAATTGATCAAATTGTATTTTTGAAAAGGTTACAAATTGAAATTATGCGGGAATAGCTCAGTTGGTAGAGCACGACCTTGCCAAGGTCGGGGTCGCGAGTCCGAGTCTCGTTTCCCGCTCAGAATAGAAAGTACGTTCTTTTAGGGTAAATTACAATGCGGGAATAGCTCAGTTGGTAGAGCACGACCTTGCCAAGGTCGGGGTCGCGAGTCCGAGTCTCGTTTCCCGCTCATCGTAATGCCCAGGTGGTGGAATGGTAGACACGTTGGACTTAAAATCCAATGGCCATTATGGCCGTGCGGGTTCAAGTCCCGCCCCGGGTACGATTGTTGATTGAAACCTGCTGATAATCAGCAGGTTTCTTCATTTAAAGGGAAAGAATAGGGAAAGAATTTTGTTAATTTTTCCAAATCCCCAAAACGCGTAAAATGGCTAAATGATAATTAAACGG
>CAIXCY010000030.1 GCA_903918045.1 uncultured Bacteroidia bacterium | reverse complement strand
TCGCTTGCGCTACCCTCGCTTTGGTCCTCTGTAATATATGTATTGGCCTTTGCAACAGGGACCATTTTGACAATGATCAGTTTTGCCTTTATCCTGGGCATTGTGGCACATCGTTCGGAAACCAAGCAGAAGCTGCTCTTCCTGAAATGGTTTTCATTCACAGGTGCGCTGCTCGCAATTGCAATTGGTGTGCTTTGGATTTTTAATCCGATCGCCTAAATCCCAAAAAATGTATCTATCCAGACAAGCAGTCATTTAAACCTAAAATTCCGGTTTTCCACACATATCACAGGTTATAATTACAGGAAGCCAGGCAAATATGTTCCTTATCTTTCGATGCTAAGCCAAGGTGTTAAGGTTTCTTTCAAGATCTTTTGTGCTCAAATAGCATCAGATTGTGCTATAATCTGCCAATTTGCACACCTTATATTAGCTAAATTATTCAATTTCCGGTATTTCTATCGGGTGGAACAATCCAGAAAATTTGTGACAGGGGCCCTATTGGAATCTATATTTTAGATATTATCTTTGCTTTGACCGCGAACTATAGCTGTTTTAGAGACGGTCGAAGCTGACAAACTTTTTTTATACCATTCGCCCTTGAATTTCCGGAATTTAAGCGAAAATTAACGGTTTTAGCCAATTCATCAAATATTAACATTTTTGTAATTGAATCTTAACATCATTTACAAGTTAAATCGGTTTAGCAAAAAATAAGATGTTAATATTTCATGTAGAATGTTAATATTTGATGCAAAATGAATAATATACTACAAGTAAATTCTTTTTTTTTTTTGAAATCTTTGTTTTAGATGGTACTTCTATAGACAAACTTCTAAATGGGAGGTGAGTTTAGTATTAAGATTTTATTAATAATTAAATTAATTAACTATGAAAAGAAAGATCTTTCAAATGCTCCTACTTGGTATTTGTGTGCTTTTTGCCAGCGCTACATTTGCCCAGGTTAAAGTGAGTGGTGTTGTTAAGGGTTCTTCCGGAGAAGCACTTCCGGGGGCGACTATCGTGGTCAAGGGAACCACCAATGGTGTTGTAACCAATGCAGATGGTCAGTACAATATCACAGTTCCTAATGCCCAATCTACTCTGGTTGTCTCTTTTATTGGGATGGAAAGCCAGCAAATAGCGGTTAATGGAAAATCTTCCATTAATGTTACCCTGGCTCCAACTTCTGTTAGTGTGGATGAGGTTGTTGTGACAGCTTTGGGTATTACAAGGCAGCAAAAATCGCTCGGATATGCTGTTGCCGAAGTTAAGGGTGAGGAGATACAGAAAATTGCAACTACGAATGCTTTGACCTCGTTAGCCGGTAAGGTTTCGGGTGTTCAGATCAGTTCAACAGGTGCTGCCGGTTCTTCTGTTAACGTTGTTATTCGTGGCGCTTCGTCACTAACGAGTGATAACCAGCCTCTTTATGTTGTTGATGGTATTCCAATGAACAATTCATTGAGCAACATGTCATCTCTTGGATCTGGTAATACTGTCGATTTCGGTAGTGCTATCTCTGATGTCAACGCTGATGATATTGAATCTGTTTCTGTTCTTAAGGGACCTAGTGCTGCTGCTCTTTATGGTTCTCGTGCAGGTAACGGTGTAATTTTGATAACTACAAAATCAGGTAAAGGTGGGAAAAAGGGTCTTGGAGTAACTGTTACTTCAAATACTGAAATCGAAAACCCATACAAATATCTTGATTACCTGAATAATGGTTGGGGATATGGATCACGTCCTATCACTCAGGATATGCGTCCAGACAACGGCAGACCTTATATGGATATCAATCCAACACAATCTGCCTGGAATGGTCCGTTATTAGATGGTAAGACCTTAGCTTACCAATGGCCTTATCCGACAGACCAATCCGGTAACGTTATAGCTACTCCGTTGGTTAACCATCCCAACAACGTTAAGAATTTCTTCCAGACTGGTTTTACAACAACCAACAACATTGAGATCGCTGATGCTAATGAAAAGTCTAGCTATAGATTGTCATTCAATGATATGGAGAACAAGGGATTAATTCCTAACTCTGACTTGCACCGTAAAACGATCTCTTTGAATACTCATATTAAGATCAATGAAAAACTTAGCTTAAGTGCTGTTGTCAACTATGCTCGCTCAAATGCGAATAACCGTCCATCTATTGGTAACGGGACTAACCCAATGCAAGCTATTTATGAAATCAACAATGAAGTAAATGGCAACGATTTGAAAACTATTTGGAGACCGGGTATGGTTGGAATCCAACAGAATAGCCCTTATCAATTGGGAAATCCTAACAACTATGTAAATAATCCATATTTTGTTGCGAACGAGGTAAACAATAGCTTTACCAGAGATCGCGTTTATGGTGATTTAAGACTTGATTACAAAATTCTTCCAAGCTTAAGTTTCCTTGCCCGTTATTCTTTGGATACTTATTCTGAATTCAGAGATGGTAAGATTGCAAAAAGTTTTACCGGAGCAAGAAATGGTTACTACGGATTAGTGAATTCGAAAAATGTCGAGAACAACTCTGACTTCTTATTTACTTACGAGAAAAAAATCTCTGCCTTTAGTCTGACTGCTTCTGCAGGAGGAAATGCAAGATATTATTTTGGACAAAGCAGCAGTATGCAAACCAGTGGTGCCGGTTTAATTGTTCCTGGAATATTTTCAATTACCAACACCTTGCAATCCAGCTTACAAGTTGGTTCAGGTTCGGCGCAGAAAGCTGTTTATTCGCTCTATGCTCTGGGTTCTCTAGGTTATAAAGATATGGCTTACCTTGATGTGACTGCACGTAACGACTGGTCAAGTACACTCCCAGCCGCTAACCGCTCTTACTTTTACCCATCAGGATCTTTAAGCTTGCTATTAAACAAGATGCTTGATTTAGGTTCTAAAATATCGCTGGCTAAATTAAGAGGAGGCATTGCACAAGTAGGTAATGATACATCACCTTACCAGCTTTTGGCAGGTCTAAGCCCAGGTTCATGGAATGGTCTAACAACGTTTGCTGTACCAGGAAACCTGTTGAACCCAACCCTTAAGCCTGAGATCAAGACTTCCAAAGAAATCGGTGTTAACTTAAACTTATTCGATAGTCGTATTCGTTTTGAAGGAACCTATTATACATCTGATAACAAGAACCAGATCTTGAATAATACACTTTCTCCTTCATCTGCTTATGGTTCTCAGCGATTCAACGCAGGTTTGGTAACCAGTCAAGGTGCTGAATTCTCAATCGGTGGTACTCCAATCAGAACAAAAGATCTAACCTGGGATGTTAACGTATTGTGGTCTACGAACTCATTAACATTGAAAGCTCTTGCTCCCGGAGTATCTCATATTATCTTATGGACTAATGCCAAAGGTGGAGCAGAAACCTGGGTTGGTGAAAAGATTGGTAATATCGTAGATGCTGAGATGTTACGTGTAACTGATAAATCTTCTCCTTATTATGGATATCCATTATTAGATAGTGATGGTTATGAGCAAATAACTGGAGTACATGAGGTAAATAATAAAAGAGCCTCACCAATCATTGGTAACTTCTTCCCTGACTATATGATGGGTTTCCAAACTTCGGTTAAATACAAACGTTGGAGATTAAGTGCAAGTATTGATTACAGAAAAGGCGGACAGTTTGTTTCTCAGACACTACGTTACAACGAATCAGACTTACATGGTTCCCGTATCTTAGGTACCTTCATTCACCCTCCAAAAGGTGTTGATGTAGCTACCTGGTTAAAAGCACACTCAAGCCTGTTTGGTCCTAAAGGAACAGCTTTCCCTGTTGTTGGAGGTCCAACAGCTGATTACGGCGGCCTGCCTTATTCAGATAGCGGAATTACTGCCAACGACGGTGTATTTATGCCTGGCGTAAGTGGAACTCAAGGTACAGACGGAAAATTCTCGTTAGATCAAGAGTTTTTATCACAGCCTACTGATTACTATGGTGACTATTATGGATGGGGTCTTACTAAAACTGCAACATTCGATGCAGATTTTGTAAAGCTTAGAGATCTTTCAATTTCTTATCAACTTCCAGGTCTAAAATCATTGGGTATTCAAAGTGCATCAATTTCAATCTATACCAGCAATGTTATCCTTTGGACTAAAGCAAAAATTGGTATCGATCCTGAGACAGCGTTTAACAACAGTCTTGGAAGTGCAAACGTTGGTGTAGGCCAGTTTGCTCAGGGTATTGAGCGTGATAACGTATCACCTTGGACCATTCCGGTTGGATTTAAACTGAATGTAAGTTTCTGATCTTGAACTATAAAAAAATATGAAATATATGAAAACAATATTTAAGTTAACTCTCGTTTTAATGGTGGTCGTTTTTGCCTCGTGCAGGAATCTCACCAACTTAAACGTGGATCCTAACACGATCAGTCAGATTACTGTTGATCCAAACTATGTCATGACAACATCTATTGTAGAAGTCGTTAAACCTTATCAGGATGACAATTACAATGGCGATTACGCTGGAATTATGTCATATGTTCAAAAGAGTGGTTGGGGAAGTGGTTTAACATACTTCCAATGGTCTGATCCACATTCCTGGGCTGGCAACTACGGATCCCTAAGAGATATTGGTCTTTTACGTGACCGTGCTATTGCCTCAAAATCTGACTTCCACCTTGGTGTCGCTTTGATTTTGAAAAGCTTTCAATTTGCGCAAATCACCTCTTTATGGGGAGATGCTCCTTACAGCGATGCAGGATTGGGCGGATTAAATACAAAGCCTAAATTCGATGCGCAAGCTGATATCTTCACTGGAGTTATTGCTGATTTAAAAACTGCAAATACTTTGTTGTCTAAACCAGTTGCCAGCTATAGTAACATCAACCCTAGTGCGGATGTTATTTATGCAGGTAACTCGGCAAAATGGCAGAAATTAGCTAACTCTTTGATGTTACGTTATTATATGCGTCTATCTGTTAAAAGCCCCGCAATTGCAAAGGCTGGGATCGAAGAGATTATGACTAACCCTGGCACTTACCCAATCTTCACTTCAACAGATGACGATGCTTTAATGGCGTATCCTGGTTTGAATTCCGGTGATTCATGGGCTACTGCAGTAGCTTGGGATGGTACACCTTCACAAGGTAACTATACCAGACTTCAGCTGTGTGCCTACTTTAGGGATGTCCTTGTAGGATTAGGTGACCCTCGTCTGGCAGTATGGTTCAAACCAGTGACTTCACAAGTTACTCTTGCTTCCATTCCTGCAAATACAGGAACGACATCTTATCAGATTTACAATAAAACAAATAACAGTTGGATTGCTGCTACTCCAAGTGCAACTACAGGTATCGTTCTTGTGGATACCGCTAAATATGTAGGTATTCCATTGGCTATTGCCAAGTCAGAACCATTCACCTACAATTTGAACCCAAATCCGGTTCAGGGTGGTGCAAACATTCATGTTTCAGGCCTTACTGATATGTTTTCTGCAAATTCAAATCCAATGCTTAAAGCCAGAGCTATCACTTATGCTGAAGTTTGTTTTATCCTTGCTGAGGCAGCTCAAAGAGGTTATAATACCGGCGGTTCACAGCAAACATGGTATAACAATGGTATCCAGGCTTCTTTGACCACATGGGGCATTGGAGGCGCATACTCATCTTACATCACAACACCGGGTGTAGCCTATGATGGAACTTTAGCTCAGCTTATGCAGCAAAAATATATTTCCGGATTCCTGAATGCATCAGAAACCTGGTTCGACTGGAGAAGAACTGGTTTACCAGTTATCCCAATTGGTAACGCCGGATACAAAAACACCTTGCCACTTCGGTTAAAATACGATTTAACTGAGATCAATATCAATGGTGCCAATGCAGCAGCTGCAGTTGCCAAGTTAGTTCCAACCGCCAATACAAATCAGACGGGTAACGACGACTCCTGGTCAAAAATGTGGTTAATACAATAATCTGTCTTACATAAGACTACTAATTTATAAAGGGTGCTGCTTTTTTGAAGCGGCACCCTTTAATTTTTTTATAAACAGCGTTAACAGCTGATTCTTTACCAATCCATGGAAAATAAGAATTCAATGCTAGCTTTTAAAAAGATTAATCACTGTTTAAAATAGCAACTTCTTTTCCTTCTAATCTTTTATTAGCTGAAATAGTTTTAAATGGCCTGATACTCTTCCCTATGGACTTCCTTTTCTCCACGACCAATGCTGGAGGAACCATTACCAAGAATCGTTAAACTAACTTCTGCATTGACTGTCGTCTCGGTTAATGATTTTGATTATACATCCATTTTGCCTCTCTTTTTTAAAATATTTATAATCTTCAATGCTTTTCGAATATTTTTTAACAACTTCTAGTATTTAATCGATTTAGCAAAAAAAATATTGTTAATATTTAATGCAGAATGTTAATATTTAATGCAAAATATGTAATATTGCATAACAAATGTTCTTTTATTTTTAGAAATATTTGTTATCAATGGTACGCTTAAATGAACTTTGGATCGGAGTTTAATTTTTGCATTAAGTTTTACTTATAATTAAATTAAATAACTATGGACAGAAAAATCTTTCAAATGCTCCTATTCGGGATGTGTTTACTTTTTTCAAGTAGCATGTATGCCCAGGTAAAAGTGAGTGGTGTTGTTAAGGGTTCTTCCGGAGAAGTACTTCCGGGGGCGACTATCGTGGTCAAAGGAACCACCAATGGTGTTGTGACCAACGTCGATGGTCAATACACCATAACTCTTCCAAATGCGAAGTCTACACTTGAAGTCTCATTTATTGGGATGGAAAGTCAGCAAGTAGCAGTCAATGGCAAATCGGCTATTAATATTACTCTGGAAGCTGCAAGTGTAGCCGTCGATGAGGTAGTCGTGACTGCTTTGGGTATAAAAAAATCTGCAAAAGCGCTAGGTTATAATGTTAACCAGGTAAATAGCGAGCAGCTTAATGCATCAGGAGTTTCTAATCCATTGAAGTCATTGGAAGGAAAAGTTACAGGTGTTCAGATGAACAGTTTGTCGAGTAATCCAACCTCTTCAGTTCTTTTCACCATTCGTGGTGCGACTTCGTTAAATGGTATCCTTCAGGGATCGAACAACTCGATTAACAACCTGACTCAGCCATTGATAGTGATTGATGGTATTCCCGTATCTGACAACTCAGTTGGTACAACTTCAAGCATCGACACGGGTAACAGGCTTACTTCTGTGAACCCTGATGATATCGAAAGTATATCTATCCTGAAAGGATCCAGTGCTGCTGCATTGTATGGTTCTTCAGCCGGATCGGGCGTTGTTCTGATCACTACCAAAACAGGCGCCAGTGCTAAAAAAGGGATTGGCATTACCTATTCCAATGAATTTTCGATCAATCAGGTTTTCAATACCCCTCCTATACAGCGCACCTTTATGCGTGATGCAACAAATACGGATCAAAACTTCACATCTCCGAACGGTGGTGGATGGGCTTATAACGATTCTAAAAACATAGGCCTTACCGGACAGGTATCGGATTGGAATATGACCACTCAAAAATGGGATCAGGAATTGCAGCAAGCCAAAGGCGATAAGGACCCTTTGAAAGCCTTCCTGCAAACCGGCACGATGGAAACCAACAACCTTGCGATAACCGGAAACTATGATAAAGGAAGTTATCGGTTCAATTATAGTAATATGATTGCGAATTCAGTTGTTCCGAACAACCCGACAACCCGCAATAATATTTCGTTTAATTCAACGTATAAGGCAACCGATAAAATCACCATTTCTTCAGAAGCCTCCTATGCCCATACTTTCGTTGCAAATCAGGCTCATACAGATGGACATTTGGGCGATAACCCATTATCTCAGGCAATGAGTACTCCTATTGATATGCCTAAAATGTCTGTTTTCAGAAGTGCTAACCCCTGGTTAACCGGGTACAACGGAGTTTATCAAAATACACCTTACCTTAAACATCCGGGATCAGACCGGTTAGGTTATATTGATGGCAGTGGTAACGATAACAACGTGAACGAAGACAACCCATACTTTCTTGATCGGTATAACACCAGGACATATTCGAAAGATGTACTTTTTGGTAAAGTGCAATTAGATTATGCATTCACGAAATCATTGAAACTCACTTTACGTTCAGGGATGGACTTCGAATCGTTCGGTCTTGAGCACAAAGCGCCATGGGATTCCAGTCACAGTAGAAAAGGTGGATACGAAATTACCCAAAGTAGCTCATTATCTGTAAAATCTGATGCTATTCTAGCATTTAACAAATACTTTCTTCGCAATAGATTATCAATTGATGCTCTTGGCGGAGTTAACTTAAATTATGGAGAGTCAAATGGTTCTTCTTTTAGCGGTATGGATGGTTTGGCTCAACCAAATTCCTATTCCTTTGGTTCAATCAGCCAGAATTCTAAAAATAACGCCAATATTTACCGTGGCATTGGTGGAAGAAGTTATAGTGTCTACGCTACAGCAACTGTAGGTTGGAAAGGCCAGGTCTATTTGGATGTGTCAGGTCGTAACGACTGGTCGGGTACATTAGCTCCGGATAAAGTGAGTCATTTCTATCCAGGGGGTTCTTTAAGCTGGTTGCTTTCAGAAACCTTTAAGGATCAATTAAGCTGGGCAAGTTTATTGAAAATTCGTGGTGGTATTGCTGAGACTGGTTATGGTATTGGTCATCCTTATAATCTGGATACTTATGGTATTTCAGGTTCAAACTGGGCTGGTCAAACCATGGGTACTGTTGGCGGAAATCTCGTCGATGCTCACATTAAACCTGAATTAAACATAACCGCTGAAGCTGGACTTGATTTTGGAATATTGAATAACCGGATTACAGGTGAATTTACAGCTTACCAAAAAGACCACATTAATCAAATCCAAAACCTGCCTGTTACTGCCTCTTCAGGTTTCGGAAGTATTTTGGCCAATATGGGATCTGTTAGATCTAAAGGTATTGAATTAGGTATTACGGTAGTACCAGTTAAAAACAAAGATTGGGAATGGTCTGTGACTGCCAATTATTCGACCTTTAATTCTGTAATTCAAACACTGGATACCCGTTTTAGTAAATCTTTAATCGGATATGCAACCAACACCTATTTCCTGCTTCAGAAAGGGCAAAGAGTTGGCGATATGTATGCCAGTCAGCCTACTCCAATCATTCAGTCAGGTGCATATAAAGGGATGAATTTAATTGATCCTTCCAACGGATTTCAGGGTGTAACACAAGGTTTGAGCCCCGATATGATTAAGAAGATTGGTTTTATTGGAAACATTAATCCTAAAGCTGTCTGGAGTTTCAACACGAATGTAAAATATAAAAACTGGAATCTAGGCATTGTTACCAGCTTTAAAGTTGGTGGTTCATTTGTATCGGGAACTGCACGACGTTTGGGTGATGACGGAATGTTGGATATGGTTAAGTATTTTGGAAAGAATTACAGCAAATATTATGTTGGGGGACGTTCTGCAGGTGGTTTGCCATCTTTACCTGATCCAAATGCCGTTTTCGCAGGCGATGCCTATAGCGGTTATCGTGATATTGCACAGTACTTCCTGGGTGCTTACAACACTGACCCAAGATATTTCGGCTATATGAAAGCTGTGTTCATTGACCCTGCTAAATTACCTGATTCATCAGGATTCAGTCCTGACCAGCTTTTAAGCTTACCAGGAGATCCTTACATGGTAAATGGTGCAGATCCACTTAAAACATTCTACTATGAACCATATTATATGGAAGGTCAAAATTTCTGGAACAATTCACAAATGCTCGCACAAGACGCTACTTTCTTTAAAATTAAAGAAATTAATTTAAGCTATCATGTGAGCAAAGCAACCGCCAGCAAATTATTATGCCAGAATATTACTTTTACCGCCTTTGCAAAAAACGTATGGTATTTTGCAAAAAACAGGACGAACGAAGATCCTGAAACGGCCTTCAATGGTGGGGTATCAGGACTTGGAGTTTCAAACTACGGTTTGCCACCAGTTCGGATTATGGGTTTAAAAGTTACTTTAGGCTTTTAAATAATATTATAATTTTAAATATAGAAGATTATGAAAAGAATCATATTATTTCCAATGATTTGTTTGTTCGCGGTTTTGTTATCGTCTTGCCATAATGAGCTAAGAATAGGGGAGCAGCAACAAAACTTCAACAACCAATATTTTAGCTACTCAAGATACCAATTGACGACTGCTATAGTAAATACTGCAGTTCCTTATGGTAAGGGAGTGGTCCTTCAGGAACAAGCTCAGGCAGACTGGTATTCCATAAATTGCTATTCAGGTGATAATTTTCCAACTTTCTTTAAAGTCAGGACTCCAAACTGGTCGCTAAATGATGGTTCCAATCCTTATACAGGTATATTCCGTACGTGTATTGCATTGGAAACTTTAGCTGCAAGTGAAGGTAATAATTCAACTATTGCTGTTTCTCAAATCTTAAGGGCAGTCAATTTAGCCTATTTAACTGAAAAGTATGGTGATGTTCCTTATTCAAAAGCAGATTTGGGACGTACCGGTAATATTTTTCCGACTTATGATTCGCAGAAACTGGTTTATACCGAACTGTTCAACCTTCTTGGCAGTGCTGTTAAAACCTTGAGCTCTCCGGGTGCTTCAGCATTACCTGCTACGCAGGATGTTTTATATTCCGGGAATGCAGCACAGTGGATTAAGTTTGCCAATTCTTTGAAATTCAGGCTAATTATGCACTCGTATAATGCGTTTAAGAATTCTGGAGTTGACTATGCTGATACCTTAAAAGCGATTGTTGCAAGTGGCAATTACATGCAATCAAATGCCGATAACGCATCACTGCCCTTTGTTGGAACAAATGGTTCAGATTCATGGTATACCAATACAGCGACCTGGGGTAGTATCAACAGTTTCACCGAATTAAAACCTACAAATTCTATGGTGCAAAAATTGTTAGCACTTAACGACCCTCGTTTATATGTATGGTTTGCTCCGGCTCAGATGCCTATATCGGCCTCTCCTACAACGACTCAGGAATCTGTAACAATTAATGGTTTTAATTATTCCATTACCCATGATCCTTCCAATAATCCGCTATTTGGAAATCGCCCGGTCAATAGTTTCGATGATAACGGGAATCCAATAGTAGTGCCTTATCCTTTGGATGCTCGTTGGATTGGTGCGCCAACTATCTTTGAGATAAATGTTATCTATGATGGAACTTTTACTGCCGCGGGTAATAACGATAACCGCAGGGTAACCGGATTGTCTAACCTGTTCCAAAAGCCTGGTAAGGACTCCAGATTAAAAGCAGTTATGATGGAATCCAGCGAAATGCAGTTCTTATTGGCTGAAGCCCGTGCTAAAGGGTTAATTACCTCCGGAACTGCTAGTGGTTATTACAACGCCGGGATTACACTCTCTTTCGACAGATGGCAAATTGCTGACGGTATTACTCCTGCTTCATATGATGGCAGTAGCAGTATTAACCATAGCTACTCAGACTATCTTTCTAATCCTGCCGTTACATTGGCTGGTGATGCTACTGATTTATCTAAAATTTACTTTCAGAAATGGCTTGCTAACTTCTTAACAAACCATACAGAAGAATATACCGAAATTCGCAGAACAGGGAATCCGACTTTTGCTCAAATTATTTCTATTGCATTTGCCGGTGATAGCTATCCTTACAGGAATTTGTATCCGTTTGATGAGTTAAATAACAACAATGCCAATAATACAGCTGCACTCGCTGGAATTGGTGGAACTGACGCTGGTGGTGCTAAAATGTGGATTTTTAAATAAGCTTAGAACAATTAATTTTGACAAAACAGAGAGGGTGCCCCAAAGGCATCCTCTCTTGCTTTTATAAAACCTTTCATCCGGTTATAATACTTTTTTGAGAAAATCGCTATACCTCTTAGGATTCTAATTCCTGGACAGCCATGGCCAATAAGCACATAGGATATAAACTTCGATATTTGTTTATGCATTTTAATTTTTTTAATTTTTTTTAACTAAATTTGAGCTGTAAAAAGGATAAAAGGTCATTCAAATGTTAATTTAATGTGATGTTTGTTAATATTTGATGCATAATTATTAATATATAACGTGTATACTCCCGTTTTTTTATGAAATCTTTGCTCTACATGGTACCACTTAAACAGGCTTCCCCAGGGCGGTGAGTTTAGTGCTGGGATTTTAATCAAAATTAAATTAATTAACTATGAAAAGAAAAATCTTTCAAATCCTCTTGCTTGGGATGTGTGTTCTTTTTACAAGCGCCGCCTTTGCCCAGGTAAAGGTGAGTGGTGTTGTTAAAGGCTCTTCCGGAGAAGCTCTTCCGGGGGCAACTGTTGTGGTTAAAGGAACCACAAATGGTGTCGTGACCAATACTGATGGTCAATTCACTATTACAGCGCCTAATGCCCAATCCACGCTGGAGATCTCGTTTATCGGGATGCAAACTCAACAGGTAGTGGTTAATGGCAAGAGTACCATTAATATCACCCTGGCCCCCTCAACAGTTACTGTTGATGAGGTGGTTGTAACTGCGTTAGGTATATCCAGGGAGAAAAAATCACTGGGATATGCGGTTTCAAGTGTTTCAAGTGAAAAGCTTCCGCAGGCAGGGACCTTAAATGTATTAAAAGCTCTCGATGGAAAAGTTACAGGGGTTAACATAGTTAGCTTAAGTTCTGATCCAACTTCATCGGCCTACATTACAATTCGAGGTGCCACTTCAATCGCAGGTATTGCAGGACAAAATGAAGCCAATGTATCTCAGCCACTTTATGTTATCGATGGCGTTCCTGTTGGGAGCGGCGCTTTGACAAAACTTGGAGGGGTTGACGTTGGAAATAAGTTGTCGCAACTTAATCCGAGTGATATTGCCTCTATCACCGTACTGAAAGGTGCAAGTGCAGGCGCTCTTTATGGTTCAGAGGCAGGAAATGGTGTTATCTTAATAACAACAAAATCTGGTGCATCGGGTGCAAAAGGGATTGGTGTAAGCATCACTTCATCATTGGTTTTTGACAATGTATATAAATCATTACCGGTTCAGCAGGATTATTTCCAGGGTGACCGTTTTAGCAGCGATTATTATTCCATGGAAGCTACCGAAACCTGGGGCGCCCGCGCCGGGAGCGCTGAAGCCGCAAAGAGCTATACCCAATGGGATATTAAAAATCAGAAATATTATGATGGACCGCTTGTAAAAACAACAAGCGAGGATCGCATTAAAGCGTTTATGAATGTCGGTACAACGATGACAAATAACGTTAGTGTAACAGGAAATTATGACAAAGGTAACTACAGAATCTCCTTAACAAATCTTAAAAACACCAATGTCATTCCGAATAATGCAACAACCAGAAATACACTCGCATTTTCGGGCCTTTATAAACTAACTGACAGACTTTCTGTAAGTTCTTCTTTTTCATATACAAGAAGCTATACCCCTAATAAATCGGTTGTAGCAGGTCGTGATTACGCTTCAGGTTTTATGGAGCAATTGTATGATATGGCGCCCAATATGCCAGCCATGAGTGTTTGGCGCAATTCCAACACCTGGATTAATGGTTATGAAGGGATCTACCAAAATACCCCATGGATGCAGCAGAAAGGTGATCCTGCTTCCCGTATTGACGGTGATAAGGTAAAATCAAATAACCCTTATTGGACAGTTTACAACAATATCAGGGAATTTACAATGAACGAATTGTTCGCAAAAGTTGAAGTAAATTATAAAATATCAGACCCGCTTAATTTCATGCTTCGCACCGGTGGTGATATAAATACCCTTGTGTTTGAAAACAGGATTCCATACGACAATAAAGATTATGCCAAAGGTGATTTTGGCGCATCAAACACTCAGGATCAACGCATTAATACTGACTTGATTTTGACCTATACCAAAGCATTCGGGAAATTCGATATCAAAGCCAATGCTGGTTATAACTTTAGATTTACAAACAGCACAAGCATGAGTTTTGAATCGGCAAATCTGTTAAAACCTAATTTCTTCAGCCTCTCAGCACTGAATACTGGAGCCCTGAACAGTTTATCCTATGGCGGACTGGGAACAGGACGTTATCAGAGTGTATACGGCACAGCTTCAGTAGGTTTTGACAAATCCATTTTCCTTGATGTTACCGGTCGTAACGACTGGTCAGGAATCACGCAGTCAGAAATTCAACACCATTTCTATCCATCTGCTTCATTAAGCTGGTTGGCATCGGAAACATTAAAATTACCTGAATTTGTATCGCTACTTAAACTTCGTGCTGGTTGGGCACAGGTAGGTTATGGTTTAGGTGTACAGCAAAACAGGAATACCTACGGTTTCCAGGGGTACGCTTGGAATGGCGCCAGTTTGGGTACTGTTGGCGGAAGTTTGGTTGACCCCCATATTCAGCCTGAAATTAACGAATCTATCGAATATGGTTTCGAAACTTCGTTATTTAAAAACAGGGTGATGTTTGATTTTACGGTTTTCCAGACCGATCACAAGAATCAGATCAATACAATTCCTGTTGTTACTTCAACCGGTTATCCAAGTTTAACTACAAATGTTGGAACGGTTCAGGCAAAAGGTATCGAAGCATCGTTGACGGTTGTTCCTGTTCAAAATAAGGATTGGAACTGGAGCCTCACCGGAAATATTTCAACGGCAACCTCTACAATTACCTATATGCGCGATGGGTTCTCCTCTGCATGGTATGATTACGGATCCAACTCCATGCAGAAACTCGCTGTTGGTGAAAAAATCGGTAATTTATGGGTAAAAGATGGCTGGTTTACCGTTCAGAGCGGATCTTTAAAAGGTCAGAAATTAATTTACCAGGATGCAAGCGGACCTATTGAAGAGTCGAACGTCGAATTACGTACCAAGCTTGGAAACTGGAATCCCGATTATATCCTGGGAATAAATACAACCCTGAAATACAAAAGGTTTGGTCTTACCATAGTTGGAAGTCTTAGAAAAGGTGGTATTTATCATTCAGAAACTCAGAAAATCCTGATTGACGATGGTAAATCTCCTCTAACGGTATCAGGAGATCATACTTATTGGGAAGGTGGACGTGTTGGTGCGGGCGGTTTTGCTTGGCCTGATCCGGCAAACAGCTTAAATGATGCAGCAAAACAAAACAATACGGATAATGGCGCTCCATATAACGATGCCAGTTACGTGAAGGGTGTTTATGTGGATCCACGCAGTGGCGCTGATGAAAAAGATATGACTTTAGGTGATAAAACCTGGACAGATGCAAACGGTCAGAGCCATCCTTACTATATCGTTCAAGGGGCGGATGTCAATTCAACGCTTTACAAAGATCCGTATAGTGTAAACGGAGGCAGATGGGACAAGCCACAAACGCGTACATTTGATGCAACCAACTTTAAATTAAAAGAGCTTATTGTTTCATACGCTCTTCCTTCAACATTTACACGAAAATTCAAGTGTCAGAGTGGAACATTCTCCCTTGTCGGGAAGAATTTATGGTTCTGGACAAAGAGCGGTTTTAACGAAGATCCTGAATCTGCATTTACCGGAGCAGGTAATACACAAGGTCTCGCTCGCTTTATTATGCCTTCTGTTCGTTCGATGGGTTTTGAACTTAATTTAAACTTTTAATCAAAAACGATAATAGGTTATGGTTATGAAAAAAATAATAATAGCGTGTTTAGGAATCTTATTCCTGGCATCATGCAAAAATCAATTACGGATTGAGCAAAAACAAATGGCAGAAAATGTTACGTATAGTACCTCTTCTAAATACCTGCTCTCCGGATCAATCAATGGAATCGGTCAATTTTATCAGGCTGCAGGTTTTCAGGAAGACCGTTATTGTGCGGTTGCCCAATATTATCAACAGCTATTCTCAAGTAAGCCTCAAACTTATGATGATTTCAACCAGGCTCCTGATAGCTGGGATACTCAACTGCTGCTTTTGAAACCGGTTGAATCCGGAATCACGATGGCTATCGACGAAAAAGAACCTTTTATTCAGGCATCTTTATTGGTGATGAAATCATTTATGTTTGCCCATATTACCGATACCTGGGGTGACATCCCTTACTCAGAAGCCCTTCAGGGTCGTGCCGGGATCTTCTTTCCAAAGTATGATGCTCAAAAGGATATCTACGATGGTTTATTAGCCGATCTTGATGCAGCAGTTACCCTTTTTGAGGCGGGTGCAACTTTAAAAGAACCCATGTATGATCTAATTTATGCCGGTGACGCTTCCAAATGGATAAAATTTGCAAACTCCCTGAAAATTCGTCTGCTGGTTAGATCTTATGATGCCTATAAAAAAGGAGGCATTGATAATGGAACAAAGCTCTCAGCAATTGTCAGCGGGGGCAAGTATTTTACAAGCATCAGTGATAATGCCAGTTACGATTATATGGGAACTGGTTCATTTAACTCCTGGCCTCTTGGAAAATCCTATAATGATCCAAGCGGAGATAACCTCACCCGCAGAAAACCGGCTGTTACATTTGTGAACACTCTAAAATCACTTAATGATCCACGTTTAACAGCCTGGATTGCTCCTGCTTTAATTCCATGGGCACCTGAAGCAGCTAGTTTTACCGTAACAGACAGGTATAATTACACTTATGACGTTCAGCAAGAAGCTGTCGCCGATACTGCAGTGAATAATAAAGGGGTTAACTTAGTTGGATATCCTACCGGTGAACTCTATATTGGTATGATTTGTGGAAGAATCTCAGGAAATCCTCAACGCTATGGTGGTACTACCCCTCCATATCCTGTTGCAGGCCCTTACGACAATTTCAGGGTATCAAGTTTTACGCAGTTATTCAGAGAAGACGCCTCTCCGCTTATGCCTATTACGTTACTTCAGGCATGCGAAGTAAACCTGTGCCTTGCTGAAGCAGCCAAAAAAGGGTGGATATCAGGCAATGCCTCCACATTCTATACTGCCGGAATAACACTGAATATGCAACGCTGGCAAATCCCGAATGATGAAATTGCAACTTACCTCGCAAATCCGTCGGTAAGCTTAAATGGCACTAATGATATTGAGAAAATTGCCACACAAAAATGGCTGGCTTTGTTCACCGTCGGTGTGGAAGGATATCTTGATTTCAGAAGAACCAGATTACCCGCTTTACGGGATGCAGCTATGCCTGCGCTGATTGCCAACAATTTCCCGCTGAGATGGCGTTATCCTACCCCTGAGGTAAGTAACAACGCAGCACAGGTTGCCGCAGCAGTTGCCCGTCAGGGAGCAGATGACCAGTTTACAAAAATGTGGTTACTGAAATAACCGGAAAACAAATAAGATTTTGCAGATAAGAGTGCCTCCCAACCTTTTTTGGGTGGCACTCTTTTGTGTTAGAATAAAGAATCGTAACTTGGCATCACCTTTATAAGTCTCAAATTCAGGAGCCAATTCGATCTGTTTTAGTGTTTTGACGACAAAGTTTTTGATCATTTTAACCGATTATAAAATGAAAATTTATTTCTTAGGATCGTTATTGCTTTGGAGTAGCAGTTTGGTTGCCCAAAATACAAAAACACATCTAAAACCTAATGAAAAAACGGGTGCAGACACCGAATGGAACAACCAGGTTGAACTGAAAAATATATCGATTGAAGGTGC
>CAIXCY010000029.1 GCA_903918045.1 uncultured Bacteroidia bacterium | reverse complement strand
TTTTGGAATCGGAAGCGATTTTCAACGGGGGCGCCAGGTTGATTACGTTTTAGGCCGATGGTCCAGAGAAGAGGAGGAGGTCGTGAATTCACGAATGGAAAGCTGTATCGAAATTATCAAAGCTTTCGTTACCATGGGAGCTAACCAGGTGATGACGAAATTTAACAGGGATTAGGTAGTAAGGCAATAAACTGTCAGCAATTCCGGTTGACTGATGTTAAACTTTACTTTTTGCTGATTGTTGTAATACTGAATTGCTTGACTTTTAAATTCTTAATTCCTTCATTCCTTCTTTCATTCATTCATTTTTCACCCTCATGGACGAACCTGTACGAATCGATAAATGGCTTTGGGCCGTACGACTTTTCAAAACCAGGACACTGGCAACCGAAGAGTGCAAGAAAGGGCGAGTCACTATTGAGGGGATCTCGGTAAAGCCGTCACGGATTCCTAAGGTCGGTGAGATCATTAAGGTACGTAAAAACCCAATCACCTATTCCTATAAAGTCGTTGGTTTAACAGGGAAACGTGTTGGAGCTAAATTAGTTCATGAATTTGTTTTGGATATCACCTCTCCCGATGAGTTGAAAATTCTCGAGATAAGGCAGCAAATGAGTTTCTTTGACAGGGACAGGGGAACCGGAAGGCCTACCAAAAAAGACCGCCGGGACCTGGATCGATTCCAGGATCAGGATTAGTTTATTTCGATTTCTGAAAATCTTCGATAATCCCTTCACACAACCAGTTTGCCAAGGCCTGCCGATTATTTTCGTAAATCAGTCGTTGCTGATCGCGGGAATGATTAATATTTCCCAACTCTATAAATACGGCTGTAGGAATAGTCTTCTCAAGCATATAAAGGCTCCTGGTGGAGACATCCCCGCTATATCCCCTGCCAGGTTGTTTAAGCTGATATTTTCGTTCTATCGCATCTCTCATGGTTGTTGCCAGTCTTTCTCCATTTTTGCTACCTTCGTGATAATAAAAAAACAGGTCGATATTTTTCTTTGTCTCCCTTGCATCTACATGAAGTTCTATGCACCGTCGATAGCCACCGCGTGAATCACTACGGTAAAGGGTGTTAATTGCATCAACACGTTGCTTTAGTCGCTTGACCTGATTCAATGGTATTTCGTTATCCGGATAGCAAACTTCATCCTTGCTGCTTCGTAGATAGAGGTCGCTTCTGATCCCATCATGGGGATCGCGGACAATAAAATAAACTCTTGCTCCATGGCGAAGCAGCTCCCGGCCCAGTCGCAGCGTAATATCATACGCATACTCATCCTCACAAAGAATGTTATTGCCAAGCCGACCTATTGCCCCCGGATCCGGTCCTCCATGTCCGCTAACAAGGTAAAACAGACTCCCCTTTAACCGTTGATCGACGACTTCAACCCGTTCAGAATCTTTTCCGAACAGTGGTTCTGTTATTATTTTTGCAGGGGGAATCGATTTCTTAGCCTCTTGCGCTGCAAGATTAGCCGCTGAGAGCAGATATATACTGATAATTATGGTTAATACAAACTTGTAGTATATAACCGATCGGGTTCTCAAAAATGAAAGTGAATGGATCAAAATGGTTCTTAATTCTTTGGAAATAAAAAAACCGCATTAATTCGCGTTGAGTAAAACCCCGAAGATACAGGATTTGAGTGCCTGACTGATCAAACTTCCAACGGCAGCTATGCTGCGCCCCGAAGGGATAAGGCCTGTTTTAGCGGTCATAAGCGTTCTCAGTTAAATGGAAATGTTGAGTTTACCAATCTTGCGAATTAATACGGTAATATCGTTATTTGAAAGAACGTCTGCTTTTAATTACACCACTAAATTAGTATTGTTTTAGCTGTTTTGCAACAAATCGGGGTCAATTTTTTATTTAATAAAATATTTCTGTGGTAAATATTGAGAATGAATGGATTGAGAAAATATTGTGAAAAAGTTGAATTTTATTCAATTTTTATTGGAAAATATTTTGCCTAAGTGAAAATGATTCCTACATTTGCACCACCCAAAAACGAGGAGAGATGGGTGAGTGGCTGAAACCAGCAGTTTGCTAAACTGCCGCACGGGCAACCGTGTCGGGGGTTCGAATCCCCCTCTCTCCGCAGAGAGTTCTTGATCGTCTGAAGTTGAATAAAATGATCCGCAAACGGTGATTTCGTTTAATCTCAACATATCGTTTTTTGGTATTTCGGGGTGTAGTACAGTTTGGTAGTATGCCTGGTTTGGGACCAGGAGGTCGTCAGTTCGAGTCTGGCCACCCCGACATTAAAAGCCATTGCAAATTTAGTTTTGCGATGGCTTTTTAGTTTTAGACTTTTCTGAATTGTACGATTATATCTTTACGCACGAACAACTTCTGCTGTTTACTGTTATTAATAGGAAAATCAATTTAATTTAAAATCATGAAAAAAACATTATTAGTCTTATTGGTAAACCTATTTGTTTTTGGGTTGTCAATTACTGGTTTAACTGCACAGAATCAGGCAGCAACCCAGTCTCAGCCTGCAATTCAGGAGAAGAAAGAGGGAAACGGGGAGGTTCAGACTGGCAGAGGTGAGCAGAAAGATTCTAAGGAGGGAAAGAAACATCTTAAAGCGGGGCATAAGGACATTAAGGAAGGAAACCGGGATTTTAAGAATGAAAAGAATCATGTCGAAAAAGGCGATCCGAAAATTAAAGAGGGAAAACATGAAGGTCATGGCGACCATCAGGATTTAAAAGAAGGGCAGAAGCAGACCGGGGACCACAAACATATGAAAGACGGCAAGCACGAAGGAAAAGATGGCAGGCATGAAGGAAAAGATGGCCAGAAAGTGTCTAAAGATGGTTCAAATGAGGGTAAAGAGACACCCGCTGAGACAAAATAACTCCCTTGAATTTAGGTAATTTGTGGGTCAGGTGACCGGTTGACAGTTAAGATTCGGACTGTCAGCCGGTCACTAAATGAGATTCGGATTTCGGTTAATACCGGTAAGCCGAAAAGTCTCTGATAATCGGTTCCCCGCTTGATTTTGAAATTGTAAGCCTTAATTCGTCGGTTTTAAGAGAATCGAAAAGCTGAATCCGCTTATGACCGACGGAGGCACCATCGCCAATTTTCTTCCACTTTCCATCAATCATTGCATCAATCTGGTAAGCTCTGATGCGTTCTCCATGCCTAATCTCCTCCTCGATCTCAACCTGATTAATCTCTTTCGCGATTTTAAATTTGAGGGTGATCAGCTTTCCCGATCCATGTGTAGACCCGATCATTGAATTTTTACGATCAGCCAGTTTTTTCCCAAACTCCTCAAAAATCTTTGCATCATGCGCAGGAAAGAGTCCCGAGGTATCGATAGCCATCCCAATCAATACGTTTGTGTTTCTACCTACGGAGGTGTAATACCGGTTAAGAAGATCATCGGCTGAAAATACTTTGTCCTGTTCTCCTGCTCTCCAAAGCCATCCCCCGTTCCAGGCACTCTTATTCCGGTTTGGAAAATCGGCCTCGGCACCTACCCAATATTTTCCGTCAGCATTACCTGATCCGTCATTGATCACTGCCTCTCCTGCCTTATTGGTCACCGGATCGATCCTGTTCCAGAAAGGGTAGGGGGTCCTTCCATCTTCATTTTTAACCCAGCGTAGAATTTTGTTCTCGCCGATTGGTCCGTTAAACAGCAACGCCTTTGGTTGATAATCCTTTAAAAGCTGCATTACCCGGTCTTTGATTCCTGTCTTTCGATCAGACATTACACCACCATCAAACCAGATTTCAAATAATTCACCGTATTCACTCCACAACTCCTTAAGTTGCCCGTAAACAGCTTCATTAAATTTCAACCGATCGTCATCCGACATCTTAACATATCCTGCCTGATAATAGGTGTTCATATTGGTGTTGTAGTATAATCCTGGTTTGAGACCATATTTTTTGCACGACTTTATAAAATCTGCTACAATGTCAGCACCCCCTCCGCGAACAGGGGTATTCCCGATATGGTAATCATGGACCTTCGTTTTCCAGAGGCAAAACCCGGTTCCATGTTTAGCCGTTAGGATCGCGTATTTGGCCCCGGCTCTCTTTGCTGACTCAATCCACTGGTCTGTATTTATTTGCGAAGGATTAAACGCTGACAGGGGTGGAAGGGTAGCCTTCTTCTCATAATCAAAAGTCTCAGGGGCAAAAATATTGATATCTAAATGGATGATTACACCCATCTCCATGTCGCTCCATTGAACCTGTCTTGAATTCGGGAGGACATCTGCCACTGACCGGGCATTAAGTCTGGCTGTGAATACCAAAAGAAAGGTTATAATGATTGTAGTTTTTCTCATGATTTCACTACCTTCGTTCGTTATATACTCCAAGTTCTGCAACCGTAGGATTGGCGGTGAAACTGTCAAACAGGACTCTTACTTTACTTCCCCAAACCCGATCGAAACGATGAATTTTCACAGTCCGAAGGTCGCTCCCTTCAACGATTGTTTTCCAGGATTGATGTGCAAAATATTGAATCCGGTACTTCTGAACACCTTTCATTGCCTCGGTTAATACGACCATATTAAATGGTTTTTCAACCTCCAGGTCCACCTCATACCATGGATTAGCAATATGCTCGTTTGATTCCCAGTGGGTTTTAAAATTGTCGTCATTCCCAAAATCTGAGATTTGCATGTCCCAGCTCCAGGAAGAATCTGCCGGCTTATGCTTTGCAATATTAGATGAAATTATCGGAGCCTCACTCTCTGTCAATCGGGCAACCGGACCACTGTTTTTCCAGAGGTTGCCAATGTCACTTAATAATTTGCGGGCATTATCATCAATTAATCCCTCCTGATTTGGTGCAACATTCAATATGAAATTGCAAAATGCTTTATTTAATGGGATAATGTTATCGTTTACAATGTTTGCCGCAGTCTTAACCGGACTGGTGGGGAATTCCTTCTTCCAGAACCAGTTTTTATTTACAGGCAGACACGACATCGAAGCCAACTGATTTCCCTCCTTATCCATTTTTTCGCCGGCGTTCTGTTCATACGATTTGATGTCGCTATAAAACAGTGCCGAAGCGGGATATTTTGAAGCGTTTAAATCCATGACCAGACAATTGGGCTGCAGTGATTTGATCAGCAGATAAATGTCTTCAAAAGGGATTTCATCATAGCTGATCCGCGCCCAGGGGGACTCCCATCCATCGATAAAAAGTGCGGTGATCTCGCCGTAATTACTGAATAACTCTCGGATTTGCTCCTTTACAAGTTCAACATGTTTCTTGGTGATATGCCCCGGACGAAGGTAGTGATGTGTATCAAGAATGGAATAATATAGCATAACCTTCAACCCCTTTGCGCGGAAAGCGTTCACATACTCCCTGACAATGTCGCGCTTAACCGGACTGTTCATCACATTATAATCTGTTGATTTGGTATCCCATAAACAAAAACCACTGTGGTGCTTGGTTGTCAGGCATCCGTAACTCATATTGGCAGACTTTGCTGCTTCTGCCCATTGATTACAGTCGAGTTTTGTTGGGTTAAAAGCTGAGACAGGTGTATTTGGATCTGGCCAGTCATCCGTCGAAAAGGTGGGAATATTGAAATGGATAAACATGCCGAACCGAAGGTCAGCAAATTCCTGCTGAGCGAGGGTTAGCGACTTTTGCCCATAGCTATTTATGCATAGAAAAAATGCAATCAGATAAATCGGATATTTTTTCATAATCGTATTCAATTTCATTCTTAAATCTTCATTTTTCATTCTTAATTCTTCATTTGATAGACCTTCACCCAGTCAACCTCCATCTGAAGCGGAAGCTCCCTGGGATCAATTGTTCCGGCCCAGCCGCCCAATGCCTGGTTAAGAATAATGTAATAGGGTTTGTCAAAAGTCCATTGCCCCGGCTTGTCGGTTTTAATTTTAGGATATGAAAAGGTGCATTTTCCGTTTAGTGTGAGATCTAATCGGTCGGAGTACCATTCAAGACCAAAAATATTAAATTTTCCAACGTTGTATTTGACTGTAGTAGAATGAGGGGGATCGTCCTTAAATCCGAGTTTTAGCGTATAATGGGAGTGGATGGTCTGATAAATGATACTGTCATGATTTAATTGTTCCATAATATCGATCTCACCATATAACGGCTGATCTTTTTCAGGCATCAGCCAGATCGCGGGCCAGGTCCCTTTCCCTGCACCAAGTTTGGCCCGCACTTCAATTTTTCCGTACCGAAAGGAGTACTTTCCGCGGGATTGGATCCCCCCTGTGGTAAAGTGTGCCGTATCCTTTGGATCAGTATTATTCTGCGCCCGCAGGATTAATTTGCCCTCTTTTATATAACTATCCTTATCCGTATTGGTCATGTAGCTGTAGCACCCTCCTGACCGTTTGATATACGACCATTTTGTAGAATCGGGACTTCCATCTTTGTCAAAGGTATCTTCCCAGACCAATTTCCAATTATGGGATTTTTTGTCATTTTTCCCAACTGCAGAAAGGGCAATCCCCAGAATGGCAAACGACATCACGATTATTCTCATAAAACACCAAGGTTGATTAGAATACAAATTATTTTTTATTTCCAATTTCACTATTTTCCAATCTCAACCGGCGATTTATATAATCCAAGCTCGCTGATTGTCGGATTTAAACGTGATTCCTCAATAACCAAACGGAACTCTTTAGCATTAACGGAAGGGAATCTTACTAACCTTTTATACCCTACTGTCGTTCCTCTGGCTGCCACGTGCCAGTTATCTTCCACCTTATATTCAAGTCTGAATTTCTCAATCCGCTGACCAACAGTTATATTTTCCTGCAGGCATAAAACATCGATGGTTTGTGGTTTTGGAAGGACTATTTCTATTGAACCCTTTTCTTTTTCCCCCTTTGTGGTCCAAAAGGTTGTCATCTGTTGGTCCAGAATTGCTTTTTCATTTACCCCGTTGGAGGTGATTTTAGCATTTGAAGCAAAATTCAGTGCATACATCTTATCCAGCAATGTCCTAAGCCCCTTTATTGCATTTACGTCATTCTTATTCAATAAACCCCTTCTGTCCGGGGGGATATTCAATAATAAAACACTGTTATAACCCACTGAGCTAAAGTAGATATCAAGGAGTTTTTCAGGTGTTTTTACCTCTGCATCCTGCGTTGAATGGTAAAACCACCCTGGCCGGATAGAAACATCAGTTTCGGCGGGGTACCAGATCAGCCCTTTGGCATCCTTAATTTTTGAACGGCTCCCAAGATCCTGAGTCTGACAATCAACCGACGGAGCAATATTCATATCTGACTGAGAGGCATCAGCAATTTTGGCCTGGTCAGCGGCACCCAGGGGAAGCACACTCCATTCCGATTCACGCCCGTAGCCACTCTCTGTTCCCACCCAGCGAATATCGGGACCCATAATTGCAATAAGGGCATGAGGCGCCAGTTTGTGAATACATTTATAATATTCAGCCCAGTTATAAACCTGCTTTTTGCCGTTTGGTCCTTCTCCGCATGCACCGTCAAACCACACCTCATCAACCCTGCCATAATTGGTGAGCAGTTCAGTTAGCATATTAATAAATATCACGTCATACTTTGGCGAGTCACCATAATGGGGGTTATTCCGGTCCCAGGGTGAAAGATAGACACCAAAACCAACACCCAGTTGATGACAGGCATCGGATACTTCTTTAACAACATCCCCTTTCCCACCTTTCCAGTCACTGTTTTTAACAGAATGGTCGGTATATTTAGTTGGCCAGAGGCAAAATCCATCGTGGTGCTTGGCTGTTATTATCACCTGCTTAAAACCTGCATCCTTACATGCTTTTACCCATTGCCGGGTATCGAGCGCCGAAGGACTAAACACTTTAGGGTTTTCGGTACCCTCGCCCCACTCTCTGTCCGTAAAGGTATTTACACCAAAATGAAAGAATGCAGTCATCTCCATCTCCTGCCAGCGTAATTGCTCCTTTGATGGCGTAATATTTGCCGCCATACGGATAATATCTGCCTCTGTAGCGCCAGGCTTGACAGGAGTGTGATTTCTGCGATCCTGTGCGTGTGATGAAATTGCACATAATAGGATTGAAATGAAGACAAGTATTCTCATAGTATAAATTTTAGTTATCAGATATTTTTTCTGAGTTTATAATTTCAATCTTTTTTTGAGCGAGATTAATAATTCAGCATCCTTATTCCTCATTTTCCCCTCACGGTTTGGAGGACAGTTAAGGATTAAAATATTGTCCCGGGCAGTAGCAATTTTGTATAGCTTTTCAAGTTCATCAACCGACTTATAGGTGGTGTCTTTCGTATTGTAAAACCACCGTTGACTCATACAAACAGTACTTTCCCACGGCATATAATAGGATTTTCCATCGTGTGAAAAGATCTTGGGATCTGGATTGGAAGGCAAATACGGATCTCCCAAACGGAAATCAGAGGGGAAATAGCGGATTGGATAACCATCTTTTTGATCCTGAGGCAGAACCATGTGCTGGTCGGGATTTCCGGATGTTCCGATGCTCCAGTTAATCCCAATCTGGCATTGTGGTGCAGCCGTTTTTATCGTTTCATAAATTCGTTGAACTGGCCACCTGTAATTGGGTTTCTCCCACCCTCCATCAAACCAGAATTCAATGATGGGGGTATATTTCTGAACCATAGGGATAATCTCACTCAGCTGATTAATCAGATAATCATTATAGGCACCATCGAGAGTTGAATCCTTCGTATTACCGTTTCGGTTTCTGTCCCATAACGAATAATAGATCCCCATCCCCATTTTATATTTCTTGCATGCTTTGGCAACTTCCACTAAAACATTTGTCTTATTCACCGCGGAAGCAACGTCGTAGTCTGTATACTTACTGTCCCAAAGGCAGAAACCATCATGATGCTTGGTAACAAGGATTACATATTTCATCCCCCCGTGTTTAGCCGTTTGAATCCACTGTTCAGCATCGATACTCCTTGGGGTATAGGTTAACGGGGATACTGATCCATCGGTCCACTCCTGATCCTGAAAGGTGTTTATTCCAAAATGGATAAACATCCCGTATTGCCGCTTTATCTGTTCTAACTGGTATTTTCCCGGTTGGACAGCGGGGATAGGAACTGTTTTTTTTGAATTTTCAATGGGGAAAGAGGTTCCGGCAAGGATGATGAAGGCAAAACTAATTATGATTTTTTTCATGGAATTTTTGCTTTACAGGAATACAAAGATGGTTCATTTTTACTGGTAAACCAACCTTCATTATCTAAAACCGGACGATAAATGGCTCTTATTCCTTGGCAAGCAAAAAAGTTGAAATTATGGCCAGTACCATTCCAAAACCTACAAACATTGACGGCATTGTCTGGTAAATGATTAGTGAAAGGATAATCGTAATTACAGGAGCCACTGCATTTGTCATGGGGCTGACAACCACCGCTTTCCCATATCTGAAAGCGTAAACGATAAATAATGCTCCTAACGAATTGAGCAGCTGAATAAAAAAGGCAAGATACATACCGCTGAATCCTATATTAATCGCAACTGTGAAATCTGTCATGAAAAACGGAATAGGGGCCAAAAGCAATCCGGTAATGGTCATATAAATAAATATGCTTTCAGCCCTCATCGTTTCGTTGGCAAATTTCATTACATAAGCCTGAAACCCCCAGGCTCCCATAATAATCAATGCATAAACAAGCCACATTAATCCAGATCCGGTTCCGGAGGGAGGTGAAAGCGCGAGCAGGGGAAGTGCAATAATTGCCATAATAATTCCCCATATGCCTCGTTTGTCAACCTTTTCCTTCAAAACCAGGAAAGAGAGTATGATCGTAATAATCGGACTAAGCGAAATAATCGGAAAAATCAGGTGAGCAGGCCCCTCCGTAAGTGCCCGGGTAAGAAGCGCTAATTGCCCGCCTGCACCGGTAAGGCCGATGACACTTCCCAGAATGATCGACTTAAGATCATATTCCAATTTCCAGTTCAGCCGTTTAAAAGCAACAAATGCCGGAATAAGCATGCTCACAGACCAGGCTACATAGACTAAGGTTCCCGGAAAACCTGCTTTTTCGGTAGTGGCGCTGAATGCACCCCAGATACCCCAGAAGATTGTTGTAAGAATTGCATAAGTTAACCATGAGCCGGTTGCCTTCATAAGAATTGAATTAAGTAATTGTCCAATGACTAATTAGAAATGGATTTGTATTGAATTTTTTTGTCAAAAAACTAATCCATGGCAATTCTGCCAGCAGATTTGATTTGGACAATTTTGTCGGTTATTTATAGATTTACAGATGGATTAAATGATGCTACCGAAGATCTTTTTTCGGGATTGTCTTTGCGCCACTCATTAAATGACTGCTCCAGGGTCTGCAAAAAAGCCTGGGGAGGCTGTGCTCCTGAAACTCCGTATTTGCGGTTAAACACAAAGAATGGAACACCTCTGACACCGATATTCTGAGCCTCCTGAATGTCCTGCTGAACTTTGTAAGCAAAATCGTCACTGTTTACTGCGGAAACAATCTCTTCCTCTAAGAGCCCGATTTCCAATCCCAGCTCCACGAGGGTTTCAAGTTTCCCGAAATCTTTACCCTCCGTGAAATAAGCATAAAAGAGACGCTCTTCCGCCTCGTCACCCAATCCCTTGGTTTTTGCAAGTTGAATCATTTTATGTGCGTCGAACGAATTAGCGACAATGGCATTATCGAGATTATAGGTAAGTCCTGCATTTTTTGCGGTCTGGATAACCGAATGGTGCATACTGACTGATTGTTCGTAAGTCATCCCCTTTCTTTCTGCTAAATATTCATAGACCGATAGTTTCTTATCCGAAGAAGCGGGGATGGTAGGGTCGAGCTGAAAACTGTGCCATTCAAGTTCAATATTCTTGTTTTCAGCAAATTGAGAGAGTGCCGCCTCATAATTCCGTTTGCCAATATAGCAGAATGGGCACATAATATCGCTCCAAACCTCGACCTTCATTTTTGGCGCAGCGGCCATCGTAAAATCATTTTTATTCAATGAAACCATTCCCTTATATTTTCAATTTTGGATTAAATTATAGTGCATTATGAACAAATTAATCTGAGAATATTAAATTCACATTGAGATAACAACAGAAAGAATCATTTTGTTTGGTTATAAATATGCTGCATCACAAGGCCTGCGAGTGTAAATCCATAAATGGCAGTGATGTGGGCCACTGTTCCGTTTATTACCGCTTTCTGACTGCACCATTCGTGGTCGTCGAGTTCCGGATCTCCAACACCGTTTTTTATTTTTGGACAGAGGCATTGTGCTGTTCCGCAAGAGGAACCGGAGCCCCTGTTTTCGAGTACCTCTTCGCTGTAGACGCACATAAAAGGTTTCGATGGAAGTTCCCCTTTGCGAATATACTTTCTGATTTTCGATCCCAAAGGGCACCCTTTTACACTCCAAAATTCGGCCACCCGCACCTGGGTAGGATCAAGCTTAAGTGAGGCTCCCATGGATGAATAGAGTTCCCCATGGCATTTGGTGGCCATTCTGATCAGGTGAACTTTGCTCCCCAGACTGTCAATAGCATCAATGATATAATCGTACGATTCGAGGTCAAAAAGTTCATGATTGGCAACACTGTAGATCTTTTGAATTGCGTTGATTTCGGCATCAGGATTTATTTCAAGTAATCGGTTTTTCAAGGCCTCAGTTTTTACCTCTCCTACGGTTTTCGAAGTTGCATGAAGTTGGCGGTTAATATTGGTAATGCAAACCCTGTCGGAATCTACAATCGTCAGGTAATGGATTCCGGAGCGGATAAGACTCTCTGCACACCAGCTGCCTACACCGCCAATTCCAAGGATAATAACCTTCTTGCCAGCAATCTCATCCATTTTCTCCTTTCCGAACAAAAGCTCTGTCCGCTGAAATATCCCTTTTTTTGTCCTCATTTATCCCTTTAATGATTGATTTTCCAGATTTCTGCCTGCCAGCAGCATCATCAGAACAAAACTCCTTTGATTGAAATCCCGGAAAAAATTATAACCGCAAAGTTCGCATTTTTAAGGGAATGTCATAAAAGGGTAAATAATTGAATTATATCCTTTTATAACCTTCCTCTAGCTTATTGGGCGAACTATGCGGTTAGATATTCGATTATTCCAAAAGGTGCATTCTCCTTTTTCTTCAATTTCAATTAGCCGAATTGAAATTTTCAGGCTTTTACATGATGCCCTTTTATTGCATAATAGAAGATAAACAGAAACAAGGGTATCGGGACGAAGAAGCCGATTGACATGGAATGAAAAGTATCTGAAATATATCCCATAAACGGAGGGAATACAGCTCCCCCAACAATGGCCATCACAATAAAGGAAGCCCCTTTTTTAGTCTGTGGTCCCAGATCTTTTATCCCGAGTGCGAAAATTGTTGGAAACATGATTGACATGAAAAAGAATACTGCATAAAGTGAAATCAGTGAAATCCATCCCAGATTCATGCTTACAACAGGGAGCAGCAGAATGCACAATCCGGAATACAAGGCCAAAATCCTGGCTGGTTTATAGAAACTCATAATATAACTACCTGACATACGGCCAATCATAAAAAGGGCAAACCCTATGGAGAGGAAATAGGGGCCGTTTGCGACATCGAAGCGCGGCGATTGATGTTCATCGGTGACAAAATTGATCAGGTAACTGAAAATCCCTGTTTGTGCCGCCACATAGCAGAACTGTGCACCCACCCCCATCACAAAATGGGATTGTTTTTTCAGGGGCTTATGAAAAGTCGGTTTGTCCTCGACGCCATCAACAGCGATTCCATGGGCAAGACCGATCTCTTCTTCCGATATTTCAGGAAGGGGAAGACGAAGAAACACAAGGGCAACAAGAAATACAACCAAACCAATCGATGCAAAGGGCAAAATCATAGAGGTGAGCTTTTCCCCCGGAGCAGCGCCATGGTCGCCATAAATGTATAAACCGATGAGTGGTCCGATAACCCAGGCCAGTCCATTAAAAGATTGAGAAAAATTAATACGTTGTGCTGCTGATTCTTTGGATCCCAGTTTTGTCGTATAGGGATTGGCAGCCGTTTCAAGGGTTGTTAATCCGCATCCAAGGACAAAAAGACACGAAAGGAAGATCCAGAACGATTCAAAGGAGGTGGTAGCTGCGATCAGGAAGGCACCTGTAGCAAAGAGCGAAAGGCCGAAAACGATCCCTTTTTTATAACCATACCGACGCATGAAAAACCCTGCAGGTAATGCCATCCCGAAGTAGGCACCATAGAGTGCAAACTGAATAAGGCTTGACTGTGATTTTGAGAGATGGAGAATTTGCTGAAAATGTTTATCGAGAGTATCGATCATTCCATGGGCAATACCCCAGAGAAAAAACAGAAATGAGATAAAAATAAAGGGTACCAGGTATTCTTTGGTAGTCAGACTGTGTTTTTTGGCCATTGATTGAGTTTTATTGGTTAATGATGATAAAAATCTGGCTGTAAAAATAGTGGTTAATTTAAAATATGAGGTAAATGAGGGTGTTGATTTGTGAATAATCTTTGGTTAAGGCGGCTAATATCACAATGTGCTTAAGATGAACATAACTAAAATGATTGCGATACAAATAAGGGCAATGATTCTAAGGTTCTTCTCGATTATTGGTTTCACTTCTTCGCCATACCGGACAATTAACCAGGCAAACAGAAAAAACCGAAAACCCTGGAAAAAGAGGGTGGAAAACAGAAAGGCAGCTAAATTAAAGTCAAAAACCCCTGCAGATATAGCATAAAACTGATAAGGTACGGGGAGAATAATAGATAATAGCAAGATGCTATACCCCCATGTAACGAAGAGATTCTGAGTATAGTGATAGCTTTGGTCTGTGAATCCGGGTGTATGATGAAAAAAATAGAGGGCCAACTGCGTGAAATTTCCATCCGGAAGCAGCCATAAGAAATGTCCAATTGTGTATCCAATAAGTGAGCCTCCCACCATTCCTAAGGTTGCTATAAGCGCGTTAAAATAGGACCGTGCTGGGTGTAACAGCGATACGGTGACGAAGATTACAGTGGTAGGAAATGGAAAAACACACGAATCGAGCAAAAAGGAGAGAAATATAAAAAGCAGACTAAAGCGGCTTATAGCTGTTCTTTTAGTCCATAAATAGATTCGGCTTAACAGATTTTGCATTCCAAAGATTGATCTTTTGCTCAGATGAAATAGCCATTATAAGAATATCCTCAACCGATCTGAATATTTCATGAAGGGCTGTTCAATTTGACCACTAAATAACAAATTATTTACTAATGAATACTTAATACGAAGTTATGAAATAGCATTGATTATTAAATTATTAATCAATTAAAATTTCTAGGAAAAAAGATGTGGGACAAATCTGCTCATATTGTCAGTGATGAGATTGTCACTCTCTCTTATTCCAATACCTGCCGATTCCTGGCCTACAACCCAGCTGCCAATTACAGGAAAGTTTTTATCAAATTCAGTTAACGGGCATAATTTCTGATAGATAAACCCCTCATCCCCGTACTCACCGATTGTTTCTGAGAGTATACTTCCATATTTGAATAACTGAATATTTGAACCCTCCCGTGAAAGCAATGGTTTTCTTGCATAATCTAAACTTAACAGGTGTTTATCCTCTTCAAAATAGGTTTCCAGAAGATTCTCATGTCCGTCATTTAATTTCCAGAGTATAGGAAGGATTGCCTTATTTGATAAAATCATTTTCCAGCTCGGTTCAATCCAATGAGTTCGGTTCATGTCAAGCAGGATATTCTTTCCAAAATCCTCATTTATAAGCCACTCATAAGGATATAATTTAAATATATTTTTTATTGGTTGAAATTCTTTGTCGATAAATATGGAATTTGAACTTTCCCAACCGATCTCATCGATATAGATAAATTTTGTTTCTAATCCGGCTTGAATAGCACAATCTCTCAGATATTCAGTCGTTGTAATATCCTCAAGGCTATCCTTAACTGCTGAAAAATGAAGCGGATAATCGTATAAATATGCTTTCAGGTAGTTCCAGTAAGCAACGAGCTTCTCATGGATTGAATTAAACTGGTCGCATTTTGGGTTAAAATCCTGTAGCCAATACCATTGTACAACGGATGACTCAAATAATGAAGTTGGTGTGTCAGCATTGAATTCAAGTAGCTTAGGTATTCCATTTTCCAGAGTGAAATCAAAACGGCCATAAATTGCAGGGGCATCATTATTCCAGGAATCCTC
>CAIXCY010000028.1 GCA_903918045.1 uncultured Bacteroidia bacterium | reverse complement strand
CACTCCTTATCCGTGAGAATCTCGGAGGTAGTAGAATAGAAAGTCCCTTTTAACTCTCCGAATTCAGACCCCGGATAAACCAATGCAACTCTTTTTGCATTGTAATACTCATGATAAACATACATCTGTCTTAAATCATCGGGCGAAGGATTATTCCCATTCAGATTTTTCCATTTAGTGTCCAGAACGGTGCAATTTTCTTTGTCTTTATTTATAACGATATCAGGTCGGATAGCAGATCGGTTTCCTTTCGTTGGTTTCCAGAAGTATTTGGAGGTTTGAGCAGAAATAGTAATTTCATGATCTTGGTTTTTTCGCAGGCTTACAACCACAAATTGTTCCCATAATTTATTCATATCAAACATCAATGCCAAAACGTGATTTCGTCCGGTGCTTAAGTCGGGATGATACTGAAGCAGGATCAACCTCGCAATTTCAATGGATTTCTTGTACGATGTAGTTTTTCGGCTAAAAACCAATTTATCAAACGTACTTTCTGACACCTTGATATCGGGCATTTCGGGAAAATTCAACAGTAAATTGCCAATCCGGCTTTGCAAGGCGCCATTGGTACTGATTTGCTTTACTAATCGGATAGTTTTAAAAAGAATGAAATGAAGTTGGTGCTCCACATCATAGTTTGTATGGCTAACATAAAACCGCTCCTGATGGATAAGATTTTGTTGCAGGTGCTGTGCAAACAATATACGACCTTTTAAGGCGGTAACATTATCCTCTTTTTTATGATACCGTTTTATTAAACCATTATGCAGAAGATATTCCATTTCCCTGATAAACAGATCAAAATAAAGATCGAGAATAGTATTTGGTTTGATTTTTAAATTGCTTGAACTCGGTGTTTTGATATCAAAGCTACCTACAACCCGTAACATATCGATTAAGATATTTCGCCATTTATTTTCCTCTACCAGAGTATCAGAAACTTTATCTGCTTTAGGTAGGACCTCAATCAATGTTTTACCCACCTGAATCACTCCAACATATTCATTAAAAACAATGCCGTTATAGCAAAGGTCAAAAAAGGGCAAACCCCTCTCTCCATAATAATGACTCAGTTCATTAAACTGTTCATGAGTTATTCGCTTCGTCCCTTTATCGAACCGGATAGTTTCATGCTCAAACACCGTAATATGATCCTGTTTCTTAGTCAATCTTTTCGTTCATTAACTTTTTAATAGCCAATTTAAATCCTGCAATCCTGGCTGATTCGTCTTCTTTCCGGTAATCAACAATTTCATAGACTGTTCTGTCATCGTATTCACTTGCGCTTTCATAATCAAATTCTGCAAATGAATCAGAATTTTTGTTCCACTCGTTTTTTTGAACAAAACCCTGACCCAACACGAGACCGATCTTCCCAAAATCACCAAAGAAGTATTCCTGTAAAAGGGGAATAATATTTTTGTAAAAGGAATTAATTAACTTCTCCTCGGGGTTTGACTTGTCTTTTAGCAAGAAATACGAATGTCCAATAGCATGGTCCTTATCCACCAATTTTTCTATCCGTTTATTGATTGTTTTCAATACCTTGGCTGCAGAATATCCGGATAATTGATACTCAAGATCTTTCAAATCATATTTTGGTGGCATCTCTTCAAAACTAAATCTACGGCGCAAAGCAGTGTCGATCGCTTCCACGCTGCGGTCTGCCGTGTTCATTGTCCCAATGATGTATAAATTAGCAGGGACTCCAAACCTCTCCTTACTATAGGGCAGAATTACCTCCAAGGCTTCATCCTGACCAAGGCGTTTGTCTTCTTCAATTAGAGTGATCAGTTCGCCAAAGATCTGGGAAACGTTACCACGATTGATTTCGTCAATTATTAAAACATGATTTTTTAGTTTACTAATTTCTGACTCTTTATACCCATACCTTTCTTTAAGAAATTGGAAAATGGATTTGTAGTAAGTACCCCATGTGCCGGCATATTTTTGGAATTTACTTACATATTCAAGACCATCTTTTGAAATGTTTTTTATATAACTATTAGATTGTACTGTTAGGTTTTCTCCATCATCACTTAATTGAATTCTAAAAGATTCCTTTGAAGTGTTAAGTTCAAATTCACCATTTTTCTCCAGATCTGCCAATAACTTAGTATAAGCATTGTCAAAAGAGAGATTTTCAGGAATTTCAGCTTTCCGACATAGATTTTTAAAAATACCCTGAACAACTTCATATTTGACAAAGTCGTCATTAATTTCTGGCTTTAAAGGCTTTATCCCTTCAATGAAATCTTCATAGCTTAAACTTTGATGAAAAGTTGTAAACACAACTTGTCCATCCTTTATTAATCTATCGAATTCATTTTTGACTTCATTCCGTGGCTTATTCAAATCAAATTTAGGATTTACAATTTCAATGGCCTTATTGACTGTATTATAAGTCTTACCGGTCCCTGGAGGACCAAAAAGAATTTGATTGAGAGGCTGTTTATAATAAAACTCCGGAACTTTTGAAATACTTTTTTCAGCCTTTTCAAGTGGGATACTTTTTTCACTTACTTCACTTATAGACTCTTCATTTACTTTGTATTTGGCCCTTCGATTTTGAAGTTTCCTGTATAACTGATCAAATTCATCGAGTGTAAACCGATGGGCCTTAAAATCTGGATATAAACTTTTAAACTTACCTAATTCGTCATTTACAATTGAAAGTAGTTTTACGATATCCTGTTCAGCATTTTTAATTAATGTTTCAATTGAAGAATAAACTATGCCGGATCTGATGAAATAATATTCCATTTTACTTTTGGGATCATTATCATGGAAATTGTCAAATTCTGCATTGACTAAAGACTTAATTTGTCTGATGAATTCCAAGGCATACTTATTTTGTTCACTATCAGGATTCTTTGTTTGGTTGAAATGGATATAATATGAGTATCCATTATCCTTCAATTGAAAGAATAAATCTATAAGATCAGATGAAGATCCTGGATATCCTATTGGTATATTCCAAAAAGTTGTACCAAAATATCTGGCCCTTTCTGTCCCAATAAAATAATTGGTTTCTGAGTCTTTATTTGCTTTCATCCTCATCGAAAAGGTAAACGACGGATCCGATTTATGTTTCCCATTTAACCAATTAAATATAGTTTCCTGATATTCTTTATAAGTCATCATAGTCATCTTCCTTTAGTGAGTTATCTTCTTTATTTATAATATTTAAGATGCCAGCAATATCCTTTTCAGCGTATCCTGCATCGCCAGTTTAAACGCATCATCCTTGGCAATCAGCCGGTAAAGATCCAGTTCGCTTTTGCGTTGTTTCGACATCACCTCATCAAAGATCTTGTTGAAGGCAATCTCGCGATTCTGGGTATCCCCATTCTCCGAATATTTCTCCTTAAAATCGGGATGCAACTTCATACTTTGGGCAAGATTGACAAACTTAACCCGTTGTTCTTCGGGCGTTGCTTCCCATCCCTGGAACCACCTTTCATTAAATGCCTTGATAATCAGATCAAGAGGATCTTCATCAATGTCTCCGCCATGTGCCCCACGTGGATTCGGATTCTGCGACTCCAGTTCGGTTTCGGCAGCATCTAAACCGATGGCCGTATTTAGTTTCACCCGTTCTAAACCGTAGGTTGACAAGTCTACCGAATCTAATAGTTCATCCAGCGCATGCTGATCCGGATCGATGATCAGAAGTTTAGGGATCAGGAACTTTAAGAACCAGAATAGTTTTTCCCATTTGACGACCTCAAACGGAAGTATAGCAGCCATCTGTCCGTAGATCTTCACAAACTGCTTGGCTTTGATCTTAAAGTCGGCTTTTTGGATATTGTCCAGCTCCAAACCTGCATTAAACCGTTCAGCCGCTACATCAATGATCGGACTTAGTTCCTTAGCATTGACATTATTGAAATATTTTTCGACAAAATCTTCCACCTCAAACCATTCATAAACTCCTACATTATCAAGTATGGATTTTAACTCATGCAGAACATTCACATCGGTTGCTTTGCTCAGGGTGGTTGATGTGTAGAACGGATCAAATGAGAGCCGGATATCCTCGGTCGAATTAAAGAAGTCGAGCACGAACAAGTCCTCGGTTTTCTTGCCCAGCTTATCTGCCGAACGGTTTAACCGCGATAAAGCCTGTACCGCCATGACCCCTTGCAATTTCTTGTCCACATACATGGCTGTAAGTTTTGGCTGATCAAATCCGGTGAGATATTTATTCGCAACAACCAAAATCCGGTACTGATCCTTATCAAAATACCTGGCAATCTTATCACTGATATAACCGGGATCTGAAGCCTTCGACGTTTCAAGGTTTGCGGGGAATTCATTGATTGTATCTTCTGTATATTCAATCCCATTCAGTTTATAGTTCCCTGAAAAAGCAATTGCAATTCTAAACGGGTTTCCTTTCTCCTCCAATAACTTGTGTATGGCAAAATAATACCTCAACGCTGACTCGATGCTTTGGGTGATCACCATCGCCTTGGCCTTTCCTTTGAGCTTCTTCGTGTTAACTATTTTCGTAATGAAATGGTCAAGCATGATCTCGGCTTTTGTCCCGATGGTCTGTTCATTTCGCTCAACATAAGCCCGGAGTTTTTTCTGAGCTTTTAAAGTATCGAACAACGGATTTGTCTCAATCGATTTCTCAATCTCGTAATAACTCCGGTACGTGGTATAGTTGGCCAGCACATCGAGAATAAAGCCCTCCTCGATAGCCTGCTTCATCGAGTAGAGATGGAATGGCTTAAATTTCCCGTCTTCCTGTTTGATCCCGAATTTCTCAAGGGTGTTGGACTTGGGTGTTGCCGTAAAAGCCAGGTAGGAAGCATTACCCTTCATTTTACGCGAGCGCATCGCCTCTAAGATCTTATCCTGGGGATCGGGATCCTCTTCATCATTTCCATTGTTACCCATCGCACGGTTCAGATTATCGGCGGCAGATCCGCTTTGACTGCTGTGCGCCTCGTCGATGATAACCGCAAATCGCTTATCGCTTAAATCGGCAATCCCATCTACGATAAACTGGAACTTCTGAATCGTTGTGATAATGATCCGTTTACCGCTTTCAAGGTTTTCCTTTAACTCCTTTGAGGAATAGGCAGGAGCCACAATGTTTTTGACCTCCGAAAAATCCTTGATATTATCGCGTAACTGCTTGTCGAGTAATCGCCGGTCGGTCACCACAATGACCGAATCGAACAGTGGATTCGAAATTCCCTTGCTTCCGGGGACGGTATCACTTTCAGGATAGGTTTCAATAAGCTGGTAGGCAGCCCAGGTGATTGAATTCGATTTACCCGAACCGGCAGAGTGCTGAATCAGGTAGGTTTGTCCGACCCCATTTTTGCCGGCATCGGCAACCAGTTTACGCACCACATCCATCTGGTGGTAGCGTGGAAAATAGAGTGTCTTTTTGCCGAGCGCATCGTTCTCCTTTCCATCGAAACGGACAAAGTGCTGGATGATATTGGCCATGCTTTGGCGCGTGAACACTTCCTCCCACAAATAGGAAGATTTATGACCAAACGGATTTGGCGGATTTCCCTTGCCGAAATTATGACCTAAATTAAAGGGTAAGAAGAAGGTGTCTGCACCATTTAGTTTGGTGGTCATATACACTTCGTCGGTATCCACGACAAAATGGACGAGGCATCGCCCAAAATTCAACAACGGCTGGGTAATATCCCTTTTGTGTTTGTATTGATTCTGACCATGAACCTTTGCGTTTTGACCGGTCCATTGATTTTTCAGCTCCATCGTTGAGAAAGGCAACCCGTTCACAAAAAGGACCATATCGATCTCTTCCAGCGGATTGGTTATGGAATAGCGTAACTGACGGGTAACACTGAACTGGTTGTTTTCGAAATTCTTTTTAACTGATTCGCTGCTGCTGGCCATGGGCAAAACATAGAGCAGCGTGAAATGGGCATCATCAACTTCCAGCCCTTTGCGCAACAACCGCAGAATCCCATATTTTTTGATCATCTTGTCAAGGCGATCACTGATCTTAAGTTTCCAGTCACTTTGTTTTTGCAGTTTGGCCAGCTCCTCTTTTTGGGTCGTCTCCAGGAAATTCCAGAAACGTCGTTCATCGACGGCATGCCGGACATTAAAATCGTACGGTGAACCGATGAAATAGCCATGGCCACTCCTATACAATTCAGGAGTGTCTGAAATATTTTCAAGGGTTACCCCTTTCCTTTTCAAAATCTCCAGGGTTGATCCGGTTAACTGTTTTTCGATGGCAGATTCAAGGGCTTGTTCGTTGGTTAGGCTTGGCATAATTATTGATTTTCAAATGCGGCATCGCCGCTAAATATCTGTAGAATAACAAATTTAAAAACAATATGAAAATAGCATTTGGTGTATGTGTTTGCCATATATTCAAATATTACGGTGCGCTGCACCTTATGATGATTTTATATATTGTTTATGCTACAGAGATTCCGGTGCGCTGCACATTAACTGTTGAGTTATAGATTTTCCTAATGTTGTTAAGCGATATTTTTGATTAATGCTTGTTGGTTTACCAGGAATTGTCAATTCAATATATTCAGCATCTAAGGCAGGCTGTATATAGTTTTCCATAAAGTTTTCTTCCTGGATAAATTCAGGTTCTTTCAGCCCTTTCTCCTTGCATAGCCGAATGATATCACCGGTTCCGGTTCCAAGGAGTTCAATAGAACCAAAAAGATACATCGGTTCGGCCAGCAACGGATTTGCCGGAATTGACCGGAGTGGTTTGCAGAGTTGGGAGGTAAAGATATTTAGATTTTTCATTCCCTTAATTGTCAGAATCAGGATTTACAGGATTTCCAGAATTCTCAGGATTTTGATCTCTATAATGATCCTGGTTATCCCTTAATCCTGTTGTTTCGGATCCGGCTGTTTTATATTTTTTATTGAAGACTTTTTTAAATTGAAGACTCACTGCTCCAAAGTTAATCAGTAATCCAATTGCAAAATCGTAAGCAACCACATAGTTTTTGGCTTGAGCCAGATGCACATCTTCAAGATTTATTAGTGCCTTTAATTCAACAATAACTTTGTCTTCTACAACAAAGTCTGCTCGTCTGGTGCCAACATTGATATTTTCGTAAAAGATCGCATGCTCTTTTTCACGAACAAAATCTAATCCTGCCCTCTCCAACTCAATCGCCAAACATCGTTGGTAAATCACCTCCTGAAATCCATTTCCCAATGTATTATGAACTTTCATCGCACAACCATTTATTCTATAGGTTATCTGGTCAATTGTCAATTCTTCTTTCATCTGTTTATGATTTGTTTTTTAATTGCCAGATGGAACTCGCCATAGATAATCATGCTTCTGGTTGAGAGGAACTCTCATGGCTCGTTTCATCCTGCAAGTTTTTAAGTATAGAAAAGATCCAAATTTCAATATTCCTAATCCTCTTTATCTATTAATTCTGCAAAACCATTAATCCTTTAATTCCATTAATCATATTAATCCTGTAAATCCAATAATCCTGTAAATCCTGATTCAGACTTTTATTTTCCCCGTCACCACTTCATTGATCAAACTCGCCTTGTACTCCTTTAACTTTTCAATCTCCTGCTCTTTGAGGGAAATTGCAGTGGCGATTCTTTTAGTAACAATTTCAACCTGCATTACAATGGATTTTTGTTCGTTGATCGGAGGAATTGGAACTTCAATATTGTTAATCTGGAATTGGGATAGCATTGGAATAGCTGTTGTACTGACTAAATTCAAGATACCTTTTAAAACAACCTTTATTCCAAGGAATATATAATCCGCATTTGCTTTAATTTCTTTTAATAGAACCAAACTTGGATTTATCGTTGTAGGACCAAGATCATGTCTAATCAATGCTACTTTTCCACAAGTTGAGCCCCTTTGAACTATAATAATGTCATTCTTTGAGACCATGATTTCGGGGGATTCATAATACTTTCTCCAAGAAATGTAGACCGGTTGTGATATGTCAATATTACCATCCCAATCCAAGTGAGTAGCCCCCAGAGTTAAAGCTCCATCTTCTTTTTCTACTAAATCTGATGTTGTATATCCTTTAAATCCAATTCTTCCTTGAGATTTCAAAATATACTTCAACTTCTTCACCTCCCAATGTTCCGGAATCTCCCCAATCCATTCCACACCGCTCTCTTTTAGCCTGGTGTTGGTAGTTTCGACTCCGCTCAACGACCCAACTCCGCTCAACGACCCCGTTCCGCTCAACGACCCTGCTCCACTCAATGAACCAACTCCACGTGTAACCGCCCGGTGAATCAATATTTGCCTGCGTTCTTTAAGCAGTTCAATTTGTTTTTCTTTGATGCCAATAGCCTGGTCGATAAGGGCAGTTTTAGTGTCTATAAATTTAGCAATGGCTATCTGTTCTTCTTTTGGAGGTATTGTCGTTGTTATATGTTTAAAATCTTCATAGTGCATATCCCATTGACCAACGCGAACCCCATACGACAGCCTGTTATATTCTCCAATATATAAATTGCTTCTAAGTAATTGGTGAAGGTAATCTGGATGAATTTTTTCCGCGTTTACTTTACAAGTGATATAAGCTGGACTTACAATTCCTTTATAGGCACTAATTCCCATTGAGCCTTGCCAGGCTTTCATCTTATTAACAACTAAATCTCCAGGTTCAACTGCTTTGTAATTTGAAGTGTCGAGTGAAGTTGCATTGTGATTATCATCTCGTGAATCTTTTTTTATTACGCCATATTCTCGGTAGACTGATAATACTTCAAAATCAGGATGATTTTTGTCGCTTTTCAATTCCATAATTGAACCTAAGGAGACTGCGTCCCAATGTTCCGGAATTTCTCCCAACCAGTCAACGCCGGAGGGTTTATAGGCGGGGTATTGGGGTAGTTTATTGTTCATGGGTTGAGCTATTGAAAAAATGGAGAAGTTTCTCGCTGATCTCCTCAGGAGATGGCAACAACGACTGATAGGCTTCAGGTAATGTATTGCTGGTATTGTAAGTAGCCACACCGATGGGATGGGTTGCTGTTTCAAGTGAATATTCAACGATAGTCCGGTTTTTACTTTTACAGATAATTATACCGATGGCTGAATTTTCGTGCGGCAACTTTACCTTTTTATTTAGTAGCGTGAGGTAAAATTCCATTTTCCCTTTGTGTTCGGGTTCAAACTCACCAATTTTCAGATCAATAGCTACCAGGCTTTGCAATTTTCGGTGAAACAATAACAGGTCAACTCTGAATTCTTTATCATTAACCCACATTTTATATTGGTTTCCAATAAAAGTAAAATCGGAGCCCATTTCGAGTAAAAAATGGCGGATGTTTTGAATCAAGGCTTGTTCGAGCTCACTCTCCGAATGTTCATTTGCCAGATTCAGAAAATCAAATGTGTAGTTATCCTTTACTGCAAGTGAGGCTTGTTTCCTTAAGGTTTCGGGCAAAGTTGCATCAAAATTGGTTTGATTGAGAAGGTATTTTTCGAATGTTCTGTTCTCAACCTGATGGATTAAAACATCCTTAGTCCATCCAAATTTTTTGGTAGCCATGATATAAAACTGGCGTTCCTGACTGCTTTTACATTTTGATAAAATAACAATATGCTTTGTCCAGCTAATTTCTCCAACCAGTGGTTGGAGATTTTCATCGCCCTGATATTCATTGTAAAACTGAACCATATACCACAGATTGGTAGTCGAAAATCCTGTCATATCCGGGAATTCGCGTTGAAGTTCGAGCGATAAGGTTGGCACAATAGCTTTCCCCCACCCTTCGGCTTGTTTTTCAGAAATGGCTTTCCCCAACTCCCAATAAAGGTTAATTAACTGAATATTAACAGCTTTTAATGCTTCGTACTGAGCTGCCCGAACCTTCTCCTTGATCTGGGTAATAAACAGATTTTGGGATATTTCGTTATTCATATCATTTAATTTAAAGAAAGTATTTCACGGATTAAACCATCACTTTCACTTTCTAAAGCCAGAATATCGGCGCTTACCTCTTCAATACTCCGAAGCGGTTTGTGGCGGTAGAAGTATTTATTAAAGCTGATTTCATAACCAATTTTGATGGCATCCAGATTAATCCAGGCTTCCGGAACATGAGGTTTTACTTCACGCAGAAAATAATCGTAGATATTTTCTTTGAGCGGCACATTTTCGGTATCGCGCAAATCACTTTCGGTTTCATATTCGAGGTATTCACCTTTCTTTTTGGTGGCAAAATAGCCGTAATCACCGAGCTGATTTTCTTTGCAGCCCAAATGATCGAGTAACCGTTCCAGTTTTTCACCGGTCAGTTTGGTGGTCCCATTGATTACCTTTTCGGCAGAAGCATCGTACCAGCTAATGGCATTCAGAATGGCATTCTTTTCAGATGCCCCCAATTTGGATTTCGAGGTTTTTAATTCAGCATCAAACCTATCGCGGAAGATATTAAAGTCGGTATATTCTGCAGATCCTATGGCCTTCATCAACTGTTTGGCGGCATTCAGCAAATCGAGTTGTTTCTGCCAGGTCTCCTTACTAACCAACGAACGGCTTTGTTTGGCATTGAGGTTGAGTTCCTGCTTTTCGGCAAACTCCAGAATCGCTTTTTCGTGTTTGGCCAGATTCGTATAAACCTCTTCGTCAAAGTGCTCATACACCCAGACCATAGGTTCGCGCAGCGATTTATCGAACCGCAATTCGGCAATCCGCTCTTCGGTAAACTGTGCTTTTAACCGTTTGGGGCGCTCAATCACAACCTTGTAATACCCAAAATCGGAATTATCAAAGATTTTGGAGGAGATCGAACCTGAAATATTCTCAAGATTTATCTCCCGGGCATCTACTGTCGACATTTCCTTATACACACCCACGATCTCCCGGATATGTTCGGGGGCAAATTCACAGTTTTTATTTCCAAGATTTTTCCGGAGTTTGCGGTAGAGCTGTCCGGCATCGATGAGCTGCACCTTTCCTTTGCGGTGGGAAGCCTTGTTGTTGCTTAATATCCAGATATAGGTGGTGATCCCTGTATTGTAAAAGAGGTTGTTGGGGAGTTGCACTATCGCCTCAAGCCAGTCGTTTTCGATAATATATCGCCTGATATTGCTCTCACCACCACTGGCATCGCCCGTGAACAAGCTCGATCCGTTATGTACCGAAGCGATACGTGAGCCCAGCGGACTTTGCGAAAATGGTTTCATTTTGTTGACCATCTCCATCAAAAAGAGCAACTGTCCGTCCGATGAACGGGGCGTGGCATCGGCATCTTCCAGAATGCCCCAGTAATTTTTCAGTTTGATCCGGAAACGAGGGTCGATAATCTCTTTCCCGTCTTTGATATATTTCTGCTCACTAGCCCACGATTTACCATAAGGGGGATTGGAGAGCATAAAATCAAATTTGGTTCCGGCAAACTCATCGGTTGAAAGGGTCGATCCGACCCGGATATTCTCCGGATTATTCCCCTTAATCATCATATCCGACTTGCAGATTGCATAGGTTTCGTCGTTTATCTCCTTACCATACAAATACACATCGCCCTTTGCCCGTATTTCACCCTCATCATCTTTCACAAAGTTTTGGGATTCCGTGAGCATTCCGCCGCTTCCACAGGCAGGATCGTAAATGGTCATTACGGGTGGGAGGTTGTCTTTTACGGGTTCGAAAATAATATGGGTCATCAGGTCAATTACCTCACGTGGAGTAAAGTGTTCTCCAGCTTCTTCGTTATTTTCCTCGTTAAATTTCCGAATCAGTTCTTCAAATACATAGCCCATTCCAAGATTGGTCAGAGGGGCAAGTTTACGTCCGTCGGGATCTGTTTTTTCAGACGAAGTCAGGTTGATATACGGCGATGTAAACTTTTCGAGGATATTCAGCAGAACGTCCTTCGAGGCCATGTGCTTAACCTGGCTCCGGAGTTTGAACTTATCTATGATCTCCTTAACATTAGCGCTGAATCCGTTCAGGTAATCTTCGAAATTGGCCTGAAGGATCTGCTGGCTGTTTGTCGCGGTGTTATGCAACCGTTGAAGTGTCCATTCACTGGTGTTATAAAAAACGTAACCAGCGGCATCTGTCATACCTTTGTAATCCCATTCCGTAAATTTAGCTTCATCACGCTGAAATGTAACTTCTTCCATTACCATTGCTTTGGTTGGTTCGAGTAACGCATCAAGTCGCCGAAGGACTACCATTGGAAGAATAACATCGCGGTATTTTCCGCGTACATAGACGTCGCGCAAGCAATCATCCGCGATAGACCAGATAAAGGAGACGAGTTTATTGTGGGAAGCAGTATTCATTGAATTTTAAAGTTTCGTTTTAATGTGATTTAATATTTTTAAATTTATGGTTTACCCTCTTTCAAACACTTTCAAAATACTCTTTGCCCTGGTGCATTGGGTATAAAACTGCTTCTTCTCTTCCGATACAGCCGCTTCATTGAGGACTAATATAACCACATTGCTTTCCAACCCTTTAAAACGGGTGATCGAGGTAAAGTATAACTCGTTTGGCTCGCGAGGTGAGTTAATATCCCAGGCTTTAAATTTAAAACTGGCAAGAGCATTAACTGAAGCAAAGGGATGGTCATTCACGTGGCCATCGATAAGAATCAGGATATCCTGAAGCGGGATCTTTTCAATCTGCACAAGACTTAAAACAGACCGCGACACTTTGCCGATCAGATCTTCAGTGTCTGAATAACCAATAGTTTCCACATCAATTCCTACAGGGGTATTGCTGGAAGTAATTTCAATCCCTGTTGATCTGGTCACAAAATCACAGATTTTCCGGGTATTCCGGTAATTGTTATTGAGTTTAAACGGTGTGAAGGTATCCTTTCCGGGGATTGTAAACCGCCGTTTAAAGATGTTTTGATTTTCATCAAAAAACAGGATCACCTGACTTTTGGGATGGGTATATTTAAAGATCGTTCGAAGCCAGGTGTGCTCAAAATCCTGTGCTTCGTCAATGATCAATACGTCGTACTTTTTCTTTAAATTGTTTTTGGTAGTAATCTCATCAAATTTATCGGGTAGAAGATGCATGTAAAAATCATCGCCTCTTTCCGGATTTCGGACAAGCCAGCCGGAATCGTGCTCCTCAACCCGCTTATAGGCAAATGTATGAAATGTGGATACTGTAATATTTTCGCTGGTAAGGGTAGCTTCCAGTGCAAGCGCCAGCATCCGGTTAAAGCATAAAAACAGGACAGACTTCCCTTCATTTCCAAGATCAATGGCGGCACTTGTTGCCAGCAGTGTTTTGCCGGTTCCTGCACCTCCCGAAACAGCCAGCCTCCTGATCTGGTATAGACTCGCAAAAAAACTCTTTTGCTCGCGTTCGAGCTGAAGGAACTGTTCATCAAATCTCTTGAGCCGGATGTTAAGCGGCTGAATAATTCCGAGCCCTCTTAACAAGCTGGTTCTTAATTTCGTGGTATAGAAATCAATTGACTCTCCTGCGAACTGGTCGTATTTACCTTTGACCTTTTCAAAAGCCAGATCAATACACTCCCTGAAAAGAGAGAGCGAATCAAAATCCAATACCTGCCAGGGTTTCATATTAACCGGGGTAAAGTCACCTGCTGTATTGTATCCTTCCGGAAACCAGAGCGCCCAACCAACCGGAACATTTACTAACAGAGATGGGAACCGGTGAACCAGGTTGTGCTTATTTTTCCGGGCTTGTCCGTCCGGACCCGGGTTTAATTTACGACCGTTCTGGAACCAGCAATTCTCTTTCGCTGAATAGGTGAGTTTTCCGCCCTTGACCTCGATCACCAGCATGGCATTAAACCGGTCGTTCCGCTTGTCTATGATGAGAAAATCGATTTCATAATCGTCATTTTCACGGCTTCCGGAACCGCTGAAGGTCTTTTGAAAATAAACATCATAATCATCGGCAGGTAGTGCAGATAAGGCATGATACACCCTCTTTTCGGCTATATTTTCATAATCATCCGGAAAATGAGGGGGGTAAATCATAGATTATGTAATTGGCGGTTAAAATTCAGGTTAAATGAAATCTTCATTGAATTAAATGGTCAATATCTCATAAAGGCTCAGGAGTAATTCTCAAAGGTAAAGAATAATTACCTCAATTGCCTCTACTAAATATTCATCAATATATATTTTATTTTTTAAATGTCAGATGGAATAGCCATGGTGATATTTTCATTTTCGGTTTGTGATTTCTCCGCCATGGCTATTTCATGCATTTATTTTATCCAATTCCCGTTCAATCCGGTGAACAAGGTAGAAAGGCAGGTTAAGCAGTGTGAATTCGGTTCCTGCAATGGTTTTTGCCTTTTCGACCGAATAAGGACCTTGCCAGACCCGCACCGCCAACTTATGAGGGGCGTGATCCATAAACTGGTGCAGTGAACGCAGTTTGCCAATACTTCCCGATTTTACTTCGATGGGGATGAGTTTCCCGTTATAGGGAAGAATATAATCCACCTCAGCGCTGGAATCTGTTTTTTCGCGTACCCAAAAATGGAGCTCGTTACCTATTGAGAAATTGGATGCCAATAATTCCTGTCCGACAATGTGTTCGGCAATAAGCCCACGGTGTGTATCACTAATTTCTTCATTAAAGACCAATTCTCCCATAATTTTATTGGAATGATTAACCAATCCGGTATCAAGCACATGCAAACGGGGTTTCCGGACCAAACTCGATTTTAAAGGTAACTCTGCCGATGTGCAGGGATAAACCAATTTTATCAGCATTGTTTTTTCGAGAGATACAAATGCTTCCTTCATCTCTCTCGACCGGTAAGGGGAGTTACCAAATTTTTCAAAGGTTATCTTCGTTCCGGCCTCACGAAACACATTTGAAATAATGTGCCGGATGTATTGCACTTGCGAGGATGAATCGGCATACTTTTCAATATCATCGGAGTAGGAATGTATGAGGCTGTTATAGGCAGGTTCCAATGCGGTGATGTCGGCATTTTGTGAATAAAGACTAAGCACCTCAGGCATTCCGCCAATTGTAGCGTATTTCTTAAACAAGGCGATCAGCTGCGAATGCAAAAATCCCGGCACTTCGGGTTTCTCAAGTATTTCGAGCAGCTGTCCATTATTGGTCGCAGAAAGGAACTCTCTGAATGAGCAGGGACGCAATGCCATGTATTCCACTCTTCCTACGGGAAATGAGATGTTCCTTCCCATGATGCTCTCCAACAAAGAACCTGCAGCAATGACAAAAAGGTCATTTGCTTCCTCGTAGAAATAGCGAAGTAGTGCTATTGCCTTTGGAGAATTCTGAATTTCATCAATAAAAATAAGGGTTTTTCCACCGATCCGCTGCTTATGGGCAAAAATAAATAGTGTTGTGAGTAAATCGGCAAACGGATATTGCCGTTCAAAAATATCACGTTGTTCGACCTTTTCGAGGTTCAGATAAATATACTGATCAAAATCTTTGGAAAAAAGATTGACGGCAGTAGTTTTACCCACCTGCCTTGCCCCGCGCAAAATAAGAGGCTTTCGTGCGGGCTTTGCCGCCCACTTTTGTAATTCCTTTGTAATATCTCTGCTGAACATTTCTGAATAAGTATTGGTGAGTGGGCTAAAGATAATAACAAATGTAATGAATTGGGGGTTATTTTTGATAAATTATGTAGTATATTGAGGGATGATTTTAAATTAATTAGTAGCAGGTTGAGGGACAATATAGTAAGAATCACATATACAATGAATTAACAAATCATGGATATACTTCATAATTTGGTTCCTGAGTATTAATGATCTGACAATTTCAAAAGACTATAGTAGTCAAGAAGTCAGGGTAATTATTTCTGATTTATGTATGAAGGTCAGGGTTATTTTTCCCATAGCGCGTAATGAGATCGGAGTTAAAAGTTCCATCATGTATCAAATTGAGGGTAATATTTCACAATACTTGTATTAGAATGAGGGAAAGGGCGATAAAATTTGAATTACTTCCCAAAAATCATTTTGAGAATTGTGGAACCAATTTTCCGCTCCATCCCCGATTTGGTCATTGGAATACCTGTTCCCCTTGCAATTTTTTGTTTTACTTGGGTGATTCCCACCAACCTTTTCCACGAAAAAGAAAATCCTTTCATAATCTGTAAGTTAATTGTGAATATTTTAAAACCGTACTATTCTATTTGGATTCCATAGGAATTTATTCTTCCTATGAAATCCAATTTAATAATGTGCGCAAATATTAATGTTCCCAGGCATCTTCACCTTTATCGTATTTGATGTAAAACTTATCAGGGGAAACGTCCTTAAAGAATTTCATTTGACTCAATATTTTCTGACCGCAAAATTCTTCATCCTTTGCCTCAAGAATTGAATCTTCCGGGTAATTGGTAATTTGTGATCCATAGAATTCATTTTCAAATTTTATAGGAATTCCTGACTGCCCCACTTCATACACAATTCTGTTACTGAAAACTAAGGGGCTGTCTGATTTCTTAAAAGACTTTGTCCTTATTTGTTTCCTTTTAGGATATTTAAATAGATCGCAATCTCTGAAAAGTGTTTGATTAATAGTATATTCTGTGATTACTTTTGAAGTCATTCCAGGAATACAAACGATTTTCTCCTCAGTGTATGAAACTGTTTTACCCGAAGTATTAACAACCCCTACAGAATTTGAAACAGAAATCCGATTGGTCAAAATCAAATCCAGATAATTGATCCCCGTTACCGATCTCGTAGCACTCGCACCATGTGAAGCAGATGTCCCTGAACTTAGTGTATTTGAAAATACTCTGTTTTGATAATAATTAAAGGCAACTCCATTAAGTACAAAAAAACTTTCATCCAGTTTCAGGTAGATATTTTTATCTGTCTTATTATGAAAGATAAAACCAATATTCCCCCCTTCTTCCCAAAGATTATATGAAACCAGACAAGATTCATCTTCAAACACCAGTCGCCCCTCCTTTAACGTCATTTTGTCATCCGGCTTCACTTTATATACCTGATAATAAGCACTTGTCACACATGAGGTCAATACATTGGCAATCAACAATGCAAATAAAACATTCTTTAATTTCATAATTCAAATTTTAAGATTTAAGGATTATATTTCATAGAAGCAATATTCTGTAGTAATTCAAAATCGCTGAATTGCATTTGCGTTAGAATACTTGACTATCAATTAAATAACAAATATTCCGTGTAAAATTCATTGTATTTGCGTATCTACTTTTAAAAACCATACCATTTCAACAAAGGCATAAAATTCAATAAAATAATTATGTGTATTATGGATGATTATCATTATATACTTTTTATTTGGCAGATGCAGGGTTTTAGCCAACAGGTGTAGCATTTTTCGTAATAAGTGAAGAAGGAAAGATTAATATTGATAATTTTCAGGAAAGAATTTAATATAAACAAAAATAAAAGTGTGCTATGACAAAACGTGTCATACCTTTAACTCAGCACAGAATAAAAGAAATATTCATTCAAAACCAGATATAACCGGGAAGATTTAAATAAATGATATTAATCGTTTTTATTTCGATTTTTCATGGTGATATTTAATGCCTGATCCAAGTGGTCCAAACGTTTAAATAAGGTTACTGAATAAAAACGAAACACAGCTGAAGATGACCGAAATAAAACAAAATCAAAAGGATGTGTATATTGGGTTGAATATTGGAGGCACCCATTGCAGTGTCGTTGTTGGAGATCCCTCTTTTATAATAATCCACCGGACGGCCTTCGAAACACATACAGAGCGGGGCTACAAATTAATTCTTGATGAATTCAAGGAGCATGTTTATGAGATATTATTAAAACATCCCGATTTTAATCTGAAACGGATTGGGATCAGTTGTGGCGGCCCGCTTGACTCAAAAAAAGGGATGATCTATTCTCCCCCTAATTTACCCGGATGGGATAGTGTCCCGATAACAAAAATATTCAGAGAGGAGTTTGGCGTTGATGTGGCCATTCAGAATGTTGCAAATGCCTGTGCATTGGCTGAATGGCTGATGGGAGCAGGAAAGGGGACCTCCAATATGATATTTCTGACTTTCAAGACCGGAATGGGGGCAGGATTGATTTTAAATGGAAGGTTGTACAGTGGCACAAATGGTCTTGGAGGAGAAGTTGGTCATATCAGACTTGCCAAAACAGGCCCGATTGGATTTGGTAAAGCCGGCTCCTTCGAGGGCTTTTGCAGTGGTGGAGGAATCGCACACCTGGCAAAATCAGTTGTAACAGAGAGGTTGGCCAATAATCAGACTGTGGGTTTCTGTCCGTCAGCCAAAATGATCCCAAAAATCAATGCAAAGAGGGTCGCGATGGCAGCGCGTGCCGGCGATCCGGTGGCCTACGAGATAATTCGTATTTCAGCCGAATATCTTGGACAAGGAATATCCCTATTGATCGACATCCTGAATCCTGAATGTATTGTAATTGGAAGCATATACGCCCGGAATGAAGAACTTTTTAAGCCTCTTGTAGATCGAATTCTCCATTCTGAATCAATTCCGGCAGCACTTGAAGTGTGCACGATAAAACCGGCTTTGCTGGGTGATGCAATTGGCGACTATGCCGCTTTATGTGTTGCAATCTACGATGACAAATTTTAACAGGACCGCTGATTGGTAATTTTCATCTTTTAACAAAAGAGTCTTCCATTTTGCGTTAAAACATTCAGATGCGACGTTCTCCCTTTAAAAAAGAACGCTTATACATTCACCATAAATAAATCTGACGAAACCGATATTTTTGTTCAAAAATAAGTTTAATGCCTATTTTGTCCTATCTGACGTCAACTTTTCTTGGAGCACTCGGGATCTCGATGTTAACAATGACACAACTTATATTTCCCGGTCTTCCAAATCAGCCTTCCCATGAGATAAAGTCTGGTCCAAGACTTGGAGGAATTGCCATTTTTATAAGTTTTATTTTTGCTTCCTCAATCGGGTTATATAACCTTGGACTTGCCGAATTAACATACATTATTAGTGCTACAATGCTCATCTTCTTTATCGGTTTAAAAGATGAAATTCTGATGCTCCCCTCTTTTAAGAAAATTATTGCCAAACTGGTTGTTGCCGGTATTCTCATCTTTCCAGCCAAAATACGTATAACAAATATTCACGGAATGTTTGGAATTGAGGCGATTGGAATAATCCCTGGAGCTTTAATTTCCTGTATTCTGATTATTTCAATTCTCGATACATTTAGTCTCATTGACAACACGTCAAAGCCTGCGTCCATCCCAGGATTTTACGCTACGCTGGTATTAGGCAGTTGGTTTGCCTTCAAAGGTCACACCGACTACGCAATTCTCTCATTTTCGCTCATCGGGTCCATCACCGGATTTTCCCTCTATAACCATTACTACACCCAAAACAGGATTGCAATGGGCAAAATGGGCGCCCAATTCCTGGGATTGGTAATTTCGGTTCTAATTATCCGGTTTAATGAATTGGCAGACTTTACAATACCCGCTTCGAAAATCTTTTCATCATTACTCTTGCTTTTTATTTTGGGCTGTATTCTACTTTTAATATACACGGAATTTAACAGAAGAAAACATCTGATCAGCATATTAACTTCGAATAGCAGAGTCTCATTTATCCCTCCACCCGAAAATATCGTTAAAAAAAGAAGAAAACATCGCAGAAAAAGAGATAAGGAACATTACCTTAATTAATGTCCATAAAAATTTCCCGGATAGGTTTAAAATGAGAGATATCTAATAAAGTTATATTAAATAGATAACAAATGGAGGATAAAGATAATCAGAAGAAAAGGTTAGAATCTGTATTAAGGGAAGCATCCTTTGCTCCGATTTTAAAACAACACCGAAAATATTGTGTAGACAGATTTGCCGGATTAACCCCTTATATTTCTTATAAAGATCTAATAAATAATAAATTGCTAATCAAAGGATGTCCTATCGGTTCGATTAATATAACCGATTCAGGACTCAGAGAAATAATCATCGAATATCGGAATATTGATGAACTTGTCAATGACGGCTGGCAACTGGAATGATTTCAGCAGGAATTGGTTCAGGTTTAATTATTGTTAGAAAATGTGAAATAGCTGATCTAAATTTCCTGGATGAAATCATTTACCACTAATCCGGATTTCCGATCACTATTTACGTTAAATCAATCAAATCGTACGTTAATCCTTAATAAGGGCGCACTCATACATCGCCTCAAATACTTTCCGATCAATATGATAAGTTTGTGTTAATGTTATTTTCAGTATTGTGCGATTTAAAAAGAATTAGAATAAATTCAAAATCCGGACTAATTGAGGATATTTATTACAACTTCATTGATTAAATGATAATTTCTTGCTCTGCCCACCTAAACAACAGTTCTCCGAAAGATCAATTTCAAATCAATGAGTGAAAAAATAACACCTTAATTATCCGGATTTTAATTAAATATACCATAAATCCTCCTTCCCTTAGCCTTCAACTATTAACTATTAAATAATTATATTCTTTAGCGAGAATTTATTCCGATATTTGTGTCGCTGCCAAAATAAGTAACCTATGATCAGCTGTATAATAATCGATGATGAAAAGCCTGCCAGGGATTCGCTGGAGTTGATGTTGTCACGCTACTTTCCGGATAAGGTTAAAGTGGTTTGCAAAGCTGAGTCTCTCAAAGAAGGGGTCTTTGCAATATACAAATATAGTCCGGATCTTGTATTTCTCGATATCGAAATGCCTGTTGAAAATGGGTTTAAAATTTTTGACTATTTCCAACAAATACTCTTCTCCGTTATATTCACTACCGCCTACAAAGAGTATGCGATAAAAGCCATCAAGGTTGCTGCACTCGACTATATACTTAAACCTGTTGGGGTGGATGACCTAAAAGAGGCCATTGAACTGCATGAAAAACGGCTGTTATCGGGCATCCCTGTGGAGAATATCGAAAAACTCATCAGTGCTATCAGCCCCGATTCACCTGTGGTAGCCAAGGTTGCACTTCCCACTTTACATGGATTTCAGTTCGAAAAAGTCAATTCGATCATATATTGTCTGGCTGATCAAAATTATACAAGAGTATTTACAGTCGACGGAGGGGTACTGTTAATCTCCAAGCCACTCAATTCAATCGAGAGTCTGCTTCCATCAAACCTTTTTTACAGGATTCACAAGTCCCATCTTGTAAACCTCAATTATATTAAGTCGTACAGCCGGACCGAAGGATTCCACGTTTTACTTGAAGATGGCACCAAGCTGGATGTTGCCAGTCGCAGGAATGACGATTTCATTAAGGCATTGACCCATAGATAAGCGCACGAGGGACGAAGAGGCGAAGAGGGGAAGAGAAGAATTATCAATGAATTCGATTGACAATTATAAATCCAGACTAGTTAAAAGGGTTATAAATATTAATTTCTTATCGATATCAACATTCAATATGAATTGTAAAGCATTCAGATATAAGGAATTATCATCCTGTCTAGGTCGATGGTTCCTGCTGTTGCTTTGTCTGAATCCGTTGCTTCTTCCGGCCCAGAATTATCCAACCCACCATTTTACAATGCGTGATGGCCTCCCCAGCATGGCTATCCGATGCATCTACAAAGATACCCGTGGATTGGTTTGGATTGGGACTGATGCCGGACTATGCTCCTTTGATGGCCGGGCTTTCAGGATATACAAGGCTGCAGAAGGTATGACTGCGAGTCAGATCAGGGCATTAACCGAGGATGAGGAGGGAAATATCTGGATCGGAAGTCTTGGAGAAGGACTTTATAAATATGATGGCCAGCATTTTGAACGGTTCACCAAAAAAAATGGGATGGCTGATGACCGCGTCAGGGCGCTTTGTTATTCTAAAAACTTCCACTGCCTTATTGCCGGAGGTTATGGCGGAATTACTACCATAAAAGGGGGAAAATTTAAGAGTTCGGTGGGCGATGAAGCGCCTGGAAAAATTCAGTTTAACATTGTCACAAGTTTGATGGATGCCGGAAAATTTATTTACATCACTACCTATAACCATTTTAGCCCTGTTCGTTATTATCCTGATCAAAATAAATATATAACACTGCACGATAGCGGGGTTTACTATCCAAGTCATAGTTTCTCATCCTATCTTACTGAAAAAGGGGATACCGTTTTGTCACTTACCAATAAAGGAGTGTGGATTTATAAAAAAAATGAGACAGTTAAAAGTGACACCCTGGGTCAGATCTTTGGAATCACCGAAGATAAGCGGGGGGATCTTTGGCTGGCCGGTTGGTCTATTCCCGGGATGAAATTTAAAGGGGGCGTGATCCGATATGACGGAAATAAATTCAGTAATTACAATGATTATTTTGGGATTACAGACCAGGAAGTTTACTCAGTCCTGAATGACAAGGTTCAGGATATCCTCTGGGTTGGCACCATCAATGAGGGATTGTTCAGGATTCCGTTTACCTCCATTACTAACTATCCCTCGTCCTACTTTAGTCCGGGGCAACCAATAATTAACAATGTCTATCTTGATTCCAGTGACAATCTTTGGATTTCGGGGAACAAGGATCTGGTTAGAAGAACGCCCGACGGAAAGTTGTCTGGAATCAACAAGCATCAGATTATTTTAGCATTCAAACAATTTTGGAATGACAAACGACAGTTGCCGTTCCCTTCTGACTGTGCTGCAAGTGTAGCCTTGCATAAAATAAATGCAAAACCATCGTCTGAATTTGAAAAAATGGCCGATTTTAATTTCTACAGAGTCGTTGAGGATAAGGATCATTCAATATTATTCTCCAATGAATTCGGCGTTTTTCATTATTCGCAAAAGAGCCAGCGAACAGATTATATAGGTCCCGAGGGTTCAGCAACAGAACTTGCAATTATGGCGGATACTTTAATCTATTCCGGATGGTTCTCGACATTAATGAATCCCCGGTTTCGACAGAGCAGACTTGGAATAAGTCATAACTGGGATTATCCGAGGTCAGTATTTGTCTCCTTTACAAACAGCGCTGATCCCAGTGATGTGACTCACCTGGTTAAGCGTGGCAACCAGCTGTGGTATACCTCTTCAGAAACCGGATTATGGATGAGTGAAGGGATGAGGCTGACAAGCTTTAACAAATCGGACACAACGATTATTAAAGATCTGAATGCAATCTGTTTTGATGAAAAAAATCATGTAATCTTCGGTTCCAATACGGGTGAAATTTATATTGCAACCTACAAAGAGAATAAACTTAAAATCGACTATCGCATCAACAGTGAAAAGGGGTTGCAGGGAAACAGTATATCCTGGCTTTTGGCTGACCAGAACGGCAAATTATGGGCAGGAACAAACATGGGATTAAACGTTATCGATCTCAATGAGCTATATCGATCCAGGGAATACCGCATTCGTTTTCTGGATGAGGAGGGGGGGTATTCCGGTCAATCCTCCAAAAGTGCCGTGATGGACACCAGTGGACGGTTATGGATCGGAGCAATAGACGGAGTTATTATGCTTAATACCAAGGAATTCAATTCATCTGTTGCCCATAATGGTACAATTATTTTAAAGTCTCTGGAAATAAATAATACCCCTGCCGTGGCCATTCTGGATGAAGAGCTGGACAAGTGGAGATCAGTTCCATTGGGTAAATTTAGCCTCAATTATTCGGAAAATGATCTGGTCCTGAACTTTGACATTCTCAATTACAGCAATCCAGGGAAAGAACGTTTCCGCTATATGCTTATGGGTTATGACCAGGAATGGAGTCAGTGGAGTGAAAGAAGAAGGGCAGTATATACCAATCTCTCCCCCGGGGAATACACTCTCCGTGTAGAATCTACCAATTTACAGACACTTGCCAAAGCGAATCCGCTAAAGGTAGAGTTTACAATCCTTCATCCTTGGTGGGGATTATGGTACCTGCAACTTGTGGCAGCCTCGCTTTTCGTCATATCCATAGTGATTATTATAAGGAATTACATCGCGGCAGAAAGAAATAAGGAAAATCAGAAATCGGAAATCGAAAAGAAAATCGTTCAACTTGAGATGCAGGCTTTGCAGGCACAGATGAACCCACATTTCATCTTTAACTGCGTCAATGGCATCCAGTATTACGTGTTAGCCAATAAAATGGACGAAGTGTTGGCCTATCTGTCAGATTTTTCAAAGGTTGTCAGGGAATCATTGGAAAATGCCACACTCAGGTCCATCTCCCTGGAACAGGAGATTGAATTTCTGAACAGCTTCCTGAGATTGGAAAAAATGCGATTCCCAGACAAATTTGAATATTCAATCCATTGCATTGATATGGAGAACGATGGACATATTCTTATTCCGCCCATGCTGGTTCAGCCCTATGCTGAAAATGCCATTCGCCACGGATTTGGGCTGTTGTTAAGGAAAGGACATCTCTCTGTCGTTTTTGAAAAGCTTGACTCAGAATTACTCAAATGTACCATAACTGATAACGGGATCGGAAGAGTTCAGGCAAAAATTCGCAGAGAAACCTCGCCCATAAATGATCGCCCTCATAGTACACGGATAACCGAGTCGCGAATTCAACTATTCAATCTTCCCGGATCGCCGGTAAAATACAAAATAGTCTACACCGATTTGTCGGAAAACCATAATCCCTGCGGATTAATGGTGGAACTTTACCTTCCTTTGGAGGTAGGGAAAGGGGAACTTAAATCAACCCATTTATCCTGATTAAAGGGTTCGATCATGCAAGAGATTAGATCATGAGCCTAATCTGCACAAACCATTAAATAAAAAGCCCAAATTTTGTATCATTACAACAAATTTAATTATGAAAATGAAAAAAATACGGTTTATTATCCGCATCTGCTTCACTTTATATACGCTACTGGCAACTGGATTTATTGCTCATCAGAATCTGTCTACCCAAATGAACCATTCCCGGATCAAGGATGTCATCGAACGGAAGGTTGGTGAAATTAACAGAATATAGCTATGCTGGATAACGACGTAAAGAGCTATATCGATAAAAGTGTACTCTGCTGGTTAGCAACCTGCGACAATGAGTGTACGCCCAATGTCTCACCCAAAGAGATGTTCACCTACCTGGGTAATTCAACGTTATTGATAGCGAATCTTGCTTCGCCTGTTTCCATCAATAATATTATCCAAAATCCCAATGTTTGTGTCAGTTTTATAGACATTTTTGTACAGAAAGGGTATAAGCTAAAAGGAGTGGCCCAAATAATTGAGCTGGAAGATCCTGATTTTAGCTCAAAAGTTAAACCACTAACAGACCTATTCACAGACAGGTTTCCTATTATTTCCGTTATTGAAATCAGTGTCACAAAATTAGAAACAATTACAGCACCGGGCTATTTTCTGTTTTCGCAAACGACGGAGGAAAGCCAGAGAGCCAGTGCGATGGTCACATACGGCGTCAGACCTCTCTGATCATGATTTAAATGAATACTACATGATTGGTATGACCTGATTTGGCATAGCAATCATGTAGTATTGTGTTGCGATATTACACCTTAAGATTTTCTGCTGTTATTTCATGTTGTTAAATCTTTTTACGATTGCTACTTTCTCAACATCTTAAGTTGTAAATACCTTATTTTCACGATAACTGATCAAACATGTTAGGAGCAATTACAGGAGATATTGTAGGTTCACGTTTCGAGTTCAATAATCATAAAAAAATCGAATTTGAGCTGTTTCACAGGGATTGCAATTTCACAGATGATACGATCTGTACTGTCGCTGTCGCAGAATGGCTCATGCAAAAAGGGAGTAAGAAGCTCCCCTTTGCCCGCATATTACAACAATGGTGCCGGCAGTTTCCCTATCCGATGGGCGGATATGGGAACCGGTTTGTCTCATGGATCGCAGAAAAGAACCCAAAACCATACGACAGCTTCGGGAACGGTTCTGCAATGCGTATTGCACCCGTTGGGTGGGCTTGCGAAACTCTGGAAGAAACACAGTTGGTTGCTGCAGAGATTGCCTCGGTAAGCCATAATCACCCCGAGGGGATCAAAGGGGCTCAGTCCACAGCAACGGCCATTTTCATGGCTCGGAATGGGCACTCAAAGACGGAGATCCGAAAGAAAATCGAACTCGAATACAACTACGACCTGAATCGCACCTGCGAAGAGATCAGACCTGTTTACAGGTATAATGAGGCCTGCCAGCAAACAGTACCCGAAGCCATTATTGCCTTCCTTGACAGCACAGGATTTGAAGAGGCAATCCGGCTGGCAGTTTCCCTGGGTGGCGACACCGATACCCTGACATGTATAACTGGCGGAATAGCAGAGGCCTACTATGGACTGCCCTTTGACATTGAAGAAAAAGCGGTAAGCTACCTTCCGGAGAAGATCAAAAAGGTGGTTGCCGCATTTAAGGAAAAATACGCTTTTGCATTGGATGATGTGAAGTATTTTTCACAGATCAGGAATACTCCGGATCAGACGTGGCAAAACCTGTTTGAGCTTATCCCTGAGATTGAGATGACGGAGAAGGGTGGTTTCACATGTTGGGTGAAGCCGGACAAACAAGCCGATGGTTCATTTTCATTTCCATACCCGATCTACAGCGAACTGGTCCTTCCATGGATAGATTTGTATCAAGCCAGTGGTCTCATGATATCCTATGACTGGAACAGCTGGTTAACCTTTAAGGGTGGCCGCAACAAATCAGAGGTCGACTATTCAAAATATACAGCTGCCGAAATATGCAAGGTTTTTACGGCGGTGGTCCGCTCCGAGCGTTTTTCAGACGGAGCCATCGGGAGCTTCTTTGAAAGCGGAGATATGCTTAAATGCCTCAAGGTACTGCGGGATCTGATCGTAAAGTGAGTGAGGGTCGGACCCAAAGTCAGATCCTAACCTTGTAACGAAAATAGTGAGGGTCGGACTTAAAGTCCGGCTCTCACCTGGTTACCAATAAATTAAGGGCCTGACTTTTCAGATTTTCGATTCTGACAGAATCTCTTTAGTCAGGCCCTCACTTAGCTCCAAAGATCATTTTGACAATCGCCGCCCCGATCTTGCGCTCCATCCCCGATTTCGTGGTTGGAATCCCTGTTCCCCGTGCAATTTTTTGTTTCACCTGGGTGATTCCAATAAATCGTTTCCATGAAAATGAAAATCCTCTCATATTTAATACTTTAAATGATTTTATCAGAAATATTATTTTGAATTAATTTTATTTTTTTCTTTGCGGCTCCTATGTACCTCTTTTAATGGTGCAGCGCACTGTTTATATTTGTAGAACAGCGATTAAAATGTACCTGGATCAGGTACAGCGTACCGTAATATGCTCTTTGATGCAGTGTTTAAGGAAGAATAATAACCTTCCTTATTCCCACTTATCCTTCGCTTTGGCATCACTTATCGTTTGCCACTGCATATTTGACGGACAATCGCATCCCCCTTTTTTTAACGGGATGATATGATCAACCACATATCCCGGACGGCCATGAGGGTATCCTGAGCTCTTCATAAAGGAGTGTTTTTCGGATGAGCTTCGTTTGATTCTGCCACGACTATCCCTGGCGATACCCGTAGATGTTTTGTTCGACCTGGAAGCGGCATGATGTGAAACATAGCATTTCCTGGCGGTCGACCTCCGTGATGATGTAGCCTTTGATGTCAGTCTCCCCTTTTTTGAATAAGTGGAACGCGATTTTGAGGAGCTTGCATTTGACGGTGAAACAGAACTGCTCGCTGCTAAATTTATATCCTGCGTCTTCGCAATGCCGGACCATTGAGCCCCACCCGAGTTAAGGTTCACTAAAAGAGAAAAGAATAATCCAATAAGTTTATTCATTTTTGACAATTTCCTGTAAAGTTAAGAATAGCATTTACAATTTTAAGGTGTCGATGCATCTCTTAAATACAAAGGTAGTCCTGCGGTATGTCAAAACTTGTCATACGGTTTCAAAAATCGTTCAAATACAATCGCAACCAGTGCTTTCGGATAATTGAAAGGATAAATTGACATTGCTTAGCGTTAATTCAAAGAGACATTGTTTCATTTTGCGTTTTAAATGTCAATTTCATAATTTTCAATTCTGCACGATTGTTCACGTCATCTACACCGTTGTACTGCTCATATGCAAAGCTGTACAGCACATCTGCAAACCTGTAATTCATAATCACACAACTTCACTGACCCCTTGCATAACTGCACAGGCTATCTGCCATATTGTGCAGGAGAACCGCATATCTGTACAATAAATTGTTCCCCTTTCGAAAGCTAAATACCCAACAGATTTGGTATTCTGCACCTTTTCACAGGATAAAAACACCCATGAAAAGAATATGTGAAATTCCGTCAGTAAGATTTTCAACTGAGGTGTAACCTTCACCTATCGAAATTCGTATATAGGATTATTTATTGAACCATTATAAATAATTTAAACACATCATTATGGACTTACGCGGAAAGACTTTTTGGGAGATGGAGAAAGAAGCTATCTCCTTTGCACACAAGAATGAGAATTTTTGGATCAGGCAATCGGCATTGGCAGCAGTTGTCAATCAGCTTGATCAGAATGAACACGAACTGGATCTTGCCTTTAAGGCGCAAGGGGGGAATAATCCGGAAGGGGAGGTTGCCCGGAAGAACCAGCTGCTTGATGCATTTTTTACTGAAATTTACAGACTCGGACGTAAACTCTCATTTTTCGCCAAGGTGTCGGGTGATAAGACGCTGCTCATTGATTCAGATCTTGCAGAATCGACGCTGCCCCGGCTCCCTGAAAAGGAGGCGTTTATCAGATGCAGCAATCTGATAAAAATTGCGAATAAATACCTTGCACAGTGCATCGATTTTGGAATTACAGAAGAAGGGTTAAAAAAACTCTCTGAAGATCTTGCGCTCCTGGAGCAGCTACAACCCTCCATCGGGATGATCACCAATGACCGGAAGAGCGCGGGTCGTTCAATTCTGACGCTGACCGCCGAAGCACGCTCAATTCTCGACAAACTTGACGATGGTTTCGAAGGGCTTGTCGATGATGAGACCTTCCTTAACGGCTGGTTTGCGGTGCGTAAGATCAAAGGGAGGCATCGCTACGATAAGGCCCCGGCACCATCGGAAGGGAATTAAGAGATCAATGGAACCTGGAGACGCAAAATTTTGCGTCTCTATAATTTTGAAAATAGCATATATTTATATATCATTACAACGTAAAAAAGAAGCTAATTGAAGTATTCAGAGTTTCACAGAAAGATCGTGAAAAATGGGTGGATTTTCGTTTATGCCACCGGAAGCCACTATTTTTATAGAAAAGAAGGTATTCTCTCTGAACCGGTTCCTTATCACGGGAGCAAAGAGATTAGCGGTCCTTTGGCAAAGAAAATATCCAAAAGCATAGGTCTTAAATAATTATAGTACGATGGAGAAATTGATCATTCAAATTGAAGCAAGCACTGACTTTTTCGATGGATTTGCTTTAAACTGCGAAGGTGTTTATGGGGCGGGCTCAAACGTTGCAGCCTGCAAAGAAAATGTCCTGGAAGGATTACGTTTATTGAAGGAGAGCCGCCCGATTGAACTATGGCCTGACCTGCTCAAAGGTGTGTATGAAATAGAATTCAAATACGATGTTCAAAGCATTTTGAGTTATTACGCCAATGTGTTTACCAAGCCAGCTCTTGAGCGGCTCACAGGAATCAATCAAAAACAGCTGCATCATTATGCCACAGGGTTAAGAAAGCCGCGTGAGCCACAACGAAAAAAAATAGAGGAAGCACTTCACAAACTTGGTTCGGAGCTCTTAAGTGTACAGCT
>CAIXCY010000027.1 GCA_903918045.1 uncultured Bacteroidia bacterium | reverse complement strand
TGAAGGATGGGCCAGGGCAAACCGCGGTAACCACCAGGTATTTCCCGAAAGTCTGAAAGAGACCGTGATCGCCCCTTCCGAAATTCACCTTTACAAGAGTGACGACCATTTCCGAAACTTCATCGACTGTGTCTACTCGCGTAAAGAGACTATTGCTCCGGCAGAAATTGGACACCGCTCCATAACAATGTCACACCTCGGAAATATTGCTATGAAGTTACAACAGGATCTCGATTGGGACCCTGTAAAAGAACAATTTATAAACAACGACATTGCAAATGGTATGCTCCATCGGAATATGAGGGAGCCGTGGGCATCAATTTACAAAGAACATCTGGTTTAACTGATATATATTTAAATATGAGAAAGATAAGGATAGTCTCGTTTTTCCTGGCCGCAATGATATCCCTGCAATTAGCAGCAAAAACACCAGGAAATTTGTCTGATAAAAGCTATACGGACAAGAAATTCTATTTCGCAACCTGGGGCGATCCCGGTGCAGGAACAGAAGAGGTTAAGCAGGCCTGGATGGCTAAATTGGCCAGAGCAGGAATTACAGATATTCTTCCCGGAGGTGGTGTGGATCAGTTAAAAGATTTAATCCGAATTGGGACTCCTCTCGGAGTGAGGGTTCATGCCTGGCACTGGATGATGAATGTTGGCGGCACAAAAGAGTGTCAGGATAATCCCGACTGGTATTCGGTGAATGCACTTGGTCAAAGTTGCAGGGACTACCATCCCTATGTGGGGTACTACAGTTTTTTAAGTCCGTTTTCCCCGGGCGCCCGCGAGTACGTCAAAAAAGGGGTTAAGGAAATCGCTAAAATAAAAGGGCTTGCATCGGTTCATTTCGATTATATCCGTTATGTCGATGTGGTCCTGGGTGCCGATTTACAGAAAAAATACAAGCTTAACGGCAAGCCCCTCGTTCAAAATCAGGTATTTCCTGAATTTGACTTTGATTACCACCCTCTCGCAAGAAAGGAATTCAAGGAAAAATTCGGAATGGATCCAATGGACCTTCCGGACAAGGAGGAAAACCCCGCCTGGAAACAGTTCCGAATGGATAAAATCACCTCTCTGGTTGAAGAATGTATTCAGATTTGTCATGAAGAGGGAACCATGGCTTCAGCTGCCGTCTTCCCATTCCCTGAACTGGCCCGCGAATATGTACGCCAGGATTGGAGCCACTGGAACCTCGACCTCTTTTTCCCAATGGCTTACAAGGGTGACCACCAGGGAAATATGGGATGGGTGGGATTCGCAACCAAACAGGGTATCCGCGAAATGAAAAAAGGACAACTCCTGTTTACGGGAGTGGCTGTAGGAGATTATGGGGATAATATGGCAGATTTCGAGGAGGCAATAAAGCAGGCACACGATAACGGCGCGATCGGAATTACCTTCTTCCATGCCAATGCCTTAAACGATAAACATCTGGCAATTATCAAAAAGTACGACCAACTGTATAATAAGAAGTAATCACTGCGAAAATTATCTTTATGCAGATAAGAGAAATCTTTAAGTGAGAAATTTTGGCCACCATCCTTTGCCTGACGGATGGTGGCCAAAAAACCATTAATACCTAAATGCATCAAAACTTATTGTTTTATCTTAAATTTGTAGGTGTTTAATATTCAATAATCCATAAGGTAACCCTTTTAATATGGTCTCAATCGTTATCCCCATTTACAATGAAGAAGGATTAATCGACGATCTGGTAAAACGGACAGTTTCAGCAATGGAAGTGTTTACCCGTGATTTTGAACTCCTGTTTGTAGACGACGGAAGCGAGGACAGAAGCCTGCAATACCTTTTAAGCTGGCAAAAGAAATATCCCTGTATCAGAATTTTGTCCCTTTCTAAAAATTTTGGTCATCAGGCTGCATTCACGGCAGGG
>CAIXCY010000026.1 GCA_903918045.1 uncultured Bacteroidia bacterium | reverse complement strand
GTCCTTATTGAAAATGAGCGGATTAAAAAATTCGGATTTACACAAAGTGAACTTGACCGCAATAAAAATGCGATGTTTAAATCAATGGAATCGGCTTATAACGAGCGTGATAAAAGAGAATCAATGAGCATTGCGCAGGAATATACCCGTAACTTTCTAATGCGAAAAGAACCGACACCAGGTATCGAAATGGAATTCGAATATTACAAAGCATTTATGCCAACAATTACTTTAGCCGAAATAAACGGGCTTGCACAAAAATGGATAACCAATGAAAATCGGGTGGTGATTGTTACTGCACCGGAATTGGCTGCCAATCCTGCGCCGTCTGAATCAGATATCAGAAAAGTATTGGAGGAAGTTCAAAGTCAAAAAATTGAAAAATATGCCGATGAAACATCCAGTGAACCCTTGATGAAATCGATTCCAGTAGCCGGAAAGGTAACTTTTGAGAAGAAAATCGGAGCGGTGGATGCATCCGAATGGACTCTTTCAAATGGAATCAAAGTAGTCCTTAAGCAGACGGATTTTAAAGATGACGAAATACTGTTTACCGGCTATTCAAAAGGCGGGTGGTCGCTATATCCGCAATCAGATAATGTATCAGCATCATTTGCATCCACGATTATGGATATGAGTGGTATTGCAGATTACAAACTTACGACCCTTAAGAAGATGCTTGCAGGGAAAGAGGTTTCTGTCACACCGACAATAAAAATGTTAACTCAGGGTCTCGAAGGGTCCTCCAATGTTTCAGATCTTGAGACTCTTTTTCAGTTAATCAATCTCTATTTTACGAAATCACGCTTTGATGAATCGGCATTCTCATCTTATATCACACGGATGCGAAGTCAACTCGATAATAAGGATGTATCTCCGGAAATTGCATTTAGTGATACATTCAGGTATGTGACTTCCGGTTATAATCCGCGGATGAAACCTCTTACAAAAGAGATGCTTGATGAAGCAAAATTTAACCGTATTGAACAAATCGGAAAGGAACGATATGCAAATCCTGGCGCATTTACCTTCTTCTTTGTAGGGAAAATCAATCCGGTAACCTTTAAGCCTCTTGTCGAAAAATACCTGGCTTCATTGACAACCGGCAATAAAGCGGAAGACTGGGTTGATCTTGGGGTGCGAAAACCTTCAGGTATAGTTGAAAAAATTGTACTTAAAGGGAAAGAATCGAAATCGATTCAATACATTCAATTTCATGGCAAACTCAATTACGCTACAAAAGATATCCTTGAAATTGATGCACTTAGTAAAATATTAACAACCAGGCTTCTGGAGAGTATCAGGGAAGACAAATCAAGTGTCTACTATATTGGAGCTCAGCCAGGGACCAATAAATTTCCTGTTCCGGAATATGATATGACAATCTATTATGGTACTTCGCCCGAAAAAATTAAGGAATTGAAAAATTCGGTTTTTGCCATTATCCATGATCTGATTGACAATGGTCCGAAGCAGGAAGAGGTTGACAAGGCCCGTGAAAAGATAAAACGGGAACGTGAAACAAATTTGCGCGAAAACAATTTCTGGCAGTCAACCTTAAAATCATACTATTTAAATATGAATGGCGATTTTAAGACCTTTGGAGAATTTGATAAAGTTGCTGATGGTTTTACAACCCAATCCTTAAAATCTGCCGCATTACGAACTTTTGATTTTAATAACTATATCGGTGTAGCACTAATGCCGGAACAGCCGATTAAGGCTCAATAAAAACTTATTTGAACAGCTTGTATAAGAAAGGGGTTGAACTAAATTTAGTTCAACCCCTTCCCTTCTTATGATAACGGTTAATATGGATCTGATAATTCTTAACTTGATTTATTTCAATGGTCCACAGGTATTAGAATCTCAACAATTGCACCTGTTGGATTATTATTTCCAACTTTGATAAATCCGGAATGGGCATCAATTATTAGTTTTGCGAGATGAAGACCCATCCCCGTATTCTGATCAAAATGTGCATTTAGATTAGCGAAACCGTGATAAATATTTTCCAAAGAAGCTTTGGAAAATCCGGTTCCATAATCGGATATTACTGTTTTAAGAAATCCTGGAGGCTGGGCAATAATACTTATTTCTATTTTTCCACCCCCGTGCGAGAACTTAAAACTATTGTCCAGAATGACATTAAAACATTTTAAGAGGTATTTTTGATCCGCTTTTAGAAGAGGTGTGCCGGATGTGTAATTTTGAAGATCAACCGAAATATTTTTTTTGCAAAATTTAGTGCTGCACTCACTGATCGCATCCTGAAGAATCATTACAAGATCAGTTTCCATGAAGACTAGGGCCTTCGCCCCTTTTATACGAAGTTTAGAAGCCTCAAGAATCGTATTGGAAAAATCTTCCAGCCGCTTAACAGAGAGATCCAGAAGAGAAAAATAGTGATTAACATCATCCGGTAATTTAAGCCTATCAATCAGTGCGAGGCTTCCCAGTATGCCATTAAGTGGAGTTCTGATTTCATGACTTATCAGATTAAAAAATTCTGATTTGGCAATCTCAAGCACGCCGAGCTCTTTATTCGCCTCTCTTAATTTTTTTAATGAAGCTTCAAGTTCATTTGTTCTTTGTATAACTCTTGATTCAAGCATTTGATTTGAATTCTTCGCCATTTGCCTGCTATACTTTAACTCCAGATGAAGCCTGGTTTTCATTAATAATTCACTCCAGGTAAAGGGCTTTATTATATAGTCGTCCCCTCCGGATTGATATAGCTCTTTAAGAATTCTCAGATCATCCTTTCCAACCATGAATATAATCGGAATATCTTTCCAATTCTCATTGGTTTTAATCAATTTAGCTGTGCTCAGAGGTTGGATTCCGGTAATTACGCCATCAATAAAAATAAGGTCAACCAATTCTTCCGATAATAATTGTTCGGCTTCTTCCCTACCGGAAGCATTCAGAACCAAGAAATCATTGGCAACAAGGATTTCCTCCAGCGAAATTCTATCATCTGTCTGATCATCAATGACTAATATTTTAAACTTCTTCATTGTAAGAAACGAATAAGCTGTTTAATTGACGGGTACCCAAAAATACAAAAATAACTGATGTTTATCCGACAATAGCAATTGATCATTCGATGAGACAAAATAAGAAGTATCGGTGAAAATTTCAAATGTTTACAATTCGTTGGTTATCTTTGGTCCCTTTAAGGTTTGAAACAATTCCAACAGACAGTTTATGCAAATTCTTATCGCTGAAGAATTTATGAAGTATGGCCGTACGCTTCCAATTGTGGATGTAAGGTCACCTTTCGAGTTTGCAGAGGGGCACATCCCAAACGCAATCAATATTCCGATATTTAATGATGATGAAAGGGCTGTCGTAGGAATAATCTTTAAAAATAAAGGGAGGCTCCCTGCCATAGAAAAAGGGTTGGAAATAGTTGGTCCCAAAATGGCCAGTTTTGTACGGCAAGCAAAAGCAATTGCTCCGACAGGTCAATTAGCCATCTATTGCTGGAGAGGAGGAATGCGCTCGGAGAGCATGGCCTGGCTGTTCGAACGGGTTGATATTAAGTGTGCTTTACTGGCAGGTGGCTATAAATCGTATCGGAACTTCCTTCTTGAAAAGGTTGGAGATATTCCAAATTTAATTGTCATTGAAGGGTATACGGGGAGCGGCAAGACTGAAATTCTTCGGTCATTACGAGAGATGGATGAACAGATAATTGATCTTGAGGGCCTTGCAAATCATCGGGGTTCAGTATTCGGAGGAATCGGCCAGGAAGTGCAACCTACAACTCAACAATTTCAGAATCATCTATTTAACGAAATATTGAAATTGGATCTCTCAAAAAGGGTTTGGGTAGAAGGTGAAAGTAAAACCGTTGGGCGTGTTTTTCTCCCTGATCCTTTTTGGGAGGTAATGAATATTACTCAAAATATAGAAATCCAGGTACCGCGCTCCGACAGGGTTGAAAGACTTGTTTTGGAATATGGGACTTTGCCAAATGATCTGATGCAAAATGCGATTTCCCATATCGTTCAACGTTTAGGGGATCTTCGCACGAAAGAGATTCTTCAGGATTACAGTGAAAAAAACCTGACTGTTGTTGCCGATAAATTACTAGATTATTACGATAAGACATATCAATTTAGTCG
>CAIXCY010000025.1 GCA_903918045.1 uncultured Bacteroidia bacterium | reverse complement strand
TTTGATATGTCGTTGGCATGGCCAAACAAAGGCAATGCTGCAACCGGTTGAATGAGAATAATTCCATAAATGACAATATCACGTAAGGATAAAACTCGTAGTAATTTAGTTTCTGAATTGGTTTCTTGATTGGACATTTTCTCTGTTCTTTGATTTAAAAATTAAAATTCTGCATTACCTATCTGTATTTCCATTTTCTCCTTACATTGGCAATCGTTGCAAATGTATCAAATCCTGTTAATTGGCAAAATTCTTCGAGTTAAAATGGATGTTATTATTAATCTTTGGACCTATAAAGGATAGATTCAGGAATTGGCCGATACCTTATATTGGCAGAGCTATAGGCTGCTAAAAGTGTTTTTTGTCCGCCACTTTGAAAGTAATCAATCCTTAACTCGTGTCTTCCCTTTTCCAGACTGAGGGAGTTGCTCATCTCTTTGGTCCCGTGCTCACCATCATTATCTACAAGCAGCTTATTATCGATATACAATTTACTTCCATCATTTGAAGTGACATAAAAAGAATATTTCCCGGCATTGTCAATCTGAATGAACGATTTTAGCTGAAGGGCAAAATTCACTTTTGGGCTGGCTATTTTAGTCAGCCCAAATTGAAATAGACTCCCTTTCGCAACCGGTTTTAAAAGATCACAATCGGGAACTTTTGTAAATTCGCCCTTGTAAAGCGACCACAAAACACCATTCTTGGACGGATCAACATAGTTGTAGATTACATGCGATTTACTGCTGGGATGGGATCCTTCAAGAATCGCCTGTGCCTTTACCTCCGTATTTTTTGATATTTCGAGTGGCTGTGTATAAACTGCAGAGGATTCGTCAACCTCGGTTCCATCGATCGTATAATGTATTTTTGCAGCTTTATCGGCACACATAATACTCACAAGCAATTTATTTCCGGCAGCAATAATCGTATCTTTGGGTGTAATTACCGGTGATGAAAGATAGGATCCGGAGGTAAGTTTTTTGACTCCATCCGAAGTAAAAGCGTACTTACCGGATTGTATTTCAAAGACTTCCAGATTATTTTCCCATTTGACAAACCTGACCCCATCCGATTTGTTTGCCGGACTGTTTCCCTCCATCACCTCTTCTTTATTTAACGTTGGGACATAAACGGTAGCTGTTGTATTGGCAGGTATAGTTATCTCCCATTTAAACCTGTTATTCTCAATTTTCCAGTTACTGTTAATCTTTCCGTAAATGGAATTATAGGCGGCATTGGTATAGGTCAAATCACCTAAAACATAAGGCTTCATAAGGATATGTTTGAACCCTGGGATATTTGGATCGGGTTTAATTCCCCCCAGATTTTCATAATACCAGGTGATCAGATCGCCCAGCAGCATCACATGATTTCCTGAATTCATGCCAGGATCGCCACGATCGCCATTCCATAGTTCCCAGATGGTTGTGGCCCCTTGTTTGACCATATAACCCCAACCCGGATAAGTGGATTGCGAAGCCAAAGTATAGGCAATGTCGGCATGTCCGTTGTAAGTCAAGGCTCTCATCAACCACTGTCCGCCAATCAGTCCATTTCCAATATGGCCATCATTCTCACCCATTATTTTTTGCAACAGGTTGTCAATTATCCTTTCCCGATATTGATCCGGCACCAGTCCAAATGCAAGTGGAAGAATATTTGAAGTGCATGTATTGTTACTGTATTTAACCTCCGACTTATCCAAAAATCGCTGGTTAAAGGCTGTTTTCATTTCATCCGCGGTTTTCGAATAGCCAGTGGCATCACTCTCCTTGCCTTGTAGACGGGCAAACTTCTCCATGAGTCTTAGCTCATAATAAAAATATACGGTACCGATGAATTCTGAACTTGTAATTCTTGAAGGATCGCTGGAGTTAATGAGCTTAAGATCTTCGGGAGGTACGCACCAGTCGCCATAGGTATCCTTCGGCATTATGCTGTTATTTAAGTACTTGCTCATGTGCTCAATCCATTTCTGCATAGCCGGATAATTCGTCTTTATGGTATGCAAATCTCCATACTGGGTATAAAGCATATCGGAGGCAAAGAGAAAAGTTCCCGGCCAGGTAGTATTATCGCTGTAGATTGGCCAAAAGGAGGGTGCCACATCGGGGAGACTTCCACTCTCAAGTTGTGCATCACGGATATCAGTAACCCATTTTGAGTAGAGTTTAGAAAGATCGAACATGTAACTCTCACCGGTACACTCTGCAGACCGGTCACCGAGCCATCCTTGCCGTTCGTCCCGCTGCGGGCAATCTGTTGGAATTGATCTGTAATTCCCGCTAATCCCCCAGAAGGCGTTTTTGTAAATACTATTAATCAGCGCATTGGATGTTTCAAAAGTACCTGTAACTTCCAGTGCATCGTGTACCACCTTCCCTTTAATAGCTGATAATGCCGGTGTTCCAGGATATCCCACCATTTCAACATACCGGAATCCATGATAAGTAAAACGAGGCTCCCACTTTACGTCCCCTTCGCCTTTCAGGATATAAGTGTCGGTCACCTCTGCACTTCGGATATTCGCAAGAAACAGGCTTCCGTCACTCTTTAAAGTTTCCGAAAACCGCAACGTTACTTTATCCCCTTTTTTCCCCTTTACATTTAATTCAACCCAGCCGACCATATTCTGACCCATATCAAAAATATAGGTATCGTGATTTAGTTTTTTAACTGCAACAGGGGTAATTTCGCTATTTACCGTTATCGGATCCGAAGGTTGTGCCACCAGTTCTTTACACGGTTTTTCAACAAGTTCAGCATTTATCCATTTCGAATCATCAAAATTGATGTTGCTCCAATCCGGAAACTCCATTCGTGCGTCATAATATTCACCATCATATTCATTATTCTTACGCACAGGACCATTTGTGGTCAGTTTCCAGCTTTCATCGGTAATTATCATATTTTCAGTACCGTCTTCATATTCAATTACTATCTGGCAGACCACTTTGGGAAAGCCAAATGACCTGATTTTATCCACTCCGCCACCTCTCGGGGCGAAGAACCGTCCGTTTCCAAGTATGACACCAATTGCATTTTTATCCTGCTTTAGATGTTTGGTTACATCAAAGGTCATGTAAAAGGCTCTTTTGTTGTACTCTGTCAGTGCGGGAGCCAGCACCTGATCGCCAATCTTCTCGCCGTTAAGATACAATTCGAATAATCCCAGACCGGATATGAAAGCTGTTGCCGATTTAATTTTTTTATCCACCATGAATTCATGTCGTAACATTCTGGCAGCGAGAATTGTATGGGGTCTGCCTGGATCATCGTCACCAACTGCCTTCTCCAGACCAATCCATTTTGCTTTCCAGTCAGACTCTTGCAGTAATCCCGAAGTCCAGAAAGCAGGGTCACTCGTATGAGTTCCCCCATTTTGGTCCCAAATCGTTACTTTCCAAAAATAGTTCCGGTTACTCTCCAGGGGTTTGCCATCATAAATTATCTGACTTGATTTATCCGAGGTGATTTTCAGACTTTCCCAAAGATCAGCTTTATTCTCATCCAGTTTTTGCAAGTTTGAAGCAACAAATAGCTGATAAGCAACCTGGCTAACACCACGGTGTTCCGATTCAGAGACCCAGCTCAAACGGGGATTTTGAATATCTACACCCAGTGGATTTGACTTGTTTTCACATTTCAGATTGATAACCTTAACCTGAAGATTTTCATTGCAGGCGCTGGTGATCAGTAGCAGTAGAATAATCCGGAAAATTGTTTTCATTGGCAAATAATTTATTTTGTATATTTCTTTACGAGTCGTTGCATGCAGCGTCTCTACAGGTGATCGTTCGGATAAACCAATCCCCATGGTTTCCGGATATTATCCATGATCTCCATGATTTGAACGGACTCATCCATTGGCATAAAAGGGGATTCCTTCAATCCAAGTTTCAGGCAGCGCATTACCTCTTCGGCCTCGTAATTCAGGGCATTTCCAATTATTGGTTCTTCCAGCACTTCCACTTCAACTTTATTTACAAAAAGTGATGCTTTTGTTGGAACTGCAAAAACATCGTCGATTTTAATATACCCCTCTGTGCCAAAAATATAAGCCTCATTTACAGCGGCTGTCCGCAAGGCAAAAGATAGATCGGCAATTTCTCCATTACCGTATTTCAGTATTGCCACCCCTTGTTCGTCTGACTCCCAATCCCCGATATGACCGATACCAACCGTTTCAAGGGGTGATTTCTGAAAGATCATTGATGCAAACGAGATCACATAGACACCCACATCGAGCAGACTTCCACCCCCTAATTCAGGATTCATCTGACGGGCTCCGGGGGGAAATACGCCACGCGCACAACGCGAGGCTCTTACCATTCTGACCTCTCCGATCCTGCCCTCCCTGATCCACGCTAAAACCTTCTTGATCAGCGGGACATGGCGTGTGATCATCGCTTCCATGAGAAACACATTTTGCTCACGGGCAACCCGAACCATTTCCCTTGCTTCTGCAGCATTAATCGTTAATGCCTTTTCACACAGTACAGCTTTTCCCTTCCGCATACACATTACGCTGTTTTCGAGATGAAAGGTATGCGGAGTACCGATGTAGATTACGTCGATATCCGGGTCAGCTGCCAGCTCTTCATAAGTGCCATAAGCTTTGGGAACATTATATTTCTCAGCAAAATTTTTGGCAGTTTCAAGATCCCGGGATGCAACTGCGGCAAGCACTGCATCGGGTAATAGTGCGAGGGCATCGGCAAATTTCTTTGAGATATGCCCGGTGCTTAAGATGCCCCATTTTATTTTATTATTCATAAATCCGGATTTTTCATAATAAATTTATTGCATTATATATCTATGCTTTAGCCTATTTTATTTTAATTATTACTTATGAAACAGTGCAGATGCGGGTATTACTTCCTTTGTAATTCCGGGACCTTTCCAGCTTACGATATTCGAAAAACCGCCTCCCATCTGGAAATATTTTTCTCCGATCTGATAAATTCCGGCCTTTAGCATAACTGTTCGGGATGAAGGTGTTGCCGTCCGCGGACCGTCAGCATCAATAAAACGTTTCCCATCCATAAAAAGTACTCCCCCATCGTTGGTTGAAAGATAGAAGGTATACACTCCATCCCGGGGTATCCGGATATATCCGGAATAAGTAAATGCAAAAAGGGCGTCGTTTTCCCGCTCTTCAATATTAAAATCGGGGGTTATTCCGATCTTCTTAGGTTTCAGCTTATCCAGCTCATCAACAAACATGACATGATCTTCAAAATAAGAATAGTATAACCCGGGAAGGAGCTGCTCCCCCTTATAATTCTTAAAATCAGTAAATTCGATCTTCTGCAGTTTTTCAATTTTCATTGAAACCACTGTAGATCTCAGCAGCCCCTCTTTTTCGGCAAAGAATTTAATTTCTGATGTCTGGAATAATTCAACAGGCTTTGTATAACGCATTGATTTGGTTGTCGGCTCTGAGCCGTCAAGGGTATAAAAGATATTGGTTCCCGTAGTTTCACTGCCCAATGTGACAGTCGCTTTATCAAAGAAAAAATTCTCCTTGAGTTTGTAATAAGGCATTGAAACTGCAGGAGTCAACGGCCGGGTAAAGGGCCTGTCCTTCTTTGATGTTCCCCACGTATAATTTGGTTTGTCACCCATCTCAAATACAAACTCACCTCCTTCCAGAATATCCTGATGTTTAAACCACGATCTTGTATAGGTTTTCCCGTTCAGGGTGGCTGATTGAATATACCTGTTTTGACCTGAAACATTCTTTGCGTGAATGATAAACCGCTTTCCGTTTTCGAGGTTGATCGAAACCTTTTCAAACAATGGGCTTCCGATGGAATAGGATGGTTCACCCGGCAGAACGGGATAAAATCCCATGGCGCTCATGATGTACCACGCCGAAATTTGTCCGCAATCCTCATTCCCGCTGAGTCCTGCAGGGGCATCATCATACAATGAACCGAGAATCTGGCGGACTAAATTCTGCGTCTTCGGAGCTGCACCTGCATAATTATACAGATAAGCAATCTCATGACTTGGTTCGTTTCCATGGGCATACTGGCCAATCAGGCCGCTGGCATCTACCACATTTTTATCAAACCTGCTTTTATGGGTAAAAAGAGTGTCAAGCCACTGAACAAATTTAGTATCGCCGCCCTGCAGATCAACCAATCCATTCACATCGTGCGGCACAAACGCGCTATATTGATAGGAATTCCCCTCCACAAAATTCCCGCTCGGTTCGGCCGGATCAAAAGGGGTTACCCAGGTATAATCCTTGTTTTTCGGGCGCATAAAGCCGGTCGATGGATCAAACATATTCCGGTAAAACTGTGCACGTTGCTGATAGAGCAGGTAATCCTCCTTTTTATTCAGGATGTGGGCCATCTCCACCACGCACCAGGCATTAAACGAGTATTCCATTACCTTGGCTACAGAACCTCCCGTCCCCTCAATATCCGAAGGGATAAAGCCCAGATTGTTAAAATAATCAAGGTTTTCCATAGCTTCTTTCATCCCTTTATAAGCCAGCTCAGCATCATAATCTCTGATCCCTTTTTTGTAGGCATCCAGAATTAAAGGAAGAGAATGTTTACCAATCATATTTCCGGACAGCGTACCGTGGATCTCCCAGATCGGAAGGCTTCCGCCAATGCGGTACATTTCCATAAATGTCTTCATGTAATCACTCATCCGTGCCGGCTCAATAATGGTCAGAAGCGGCATTTGGGTTCTAAAAACATCCCATAGGGAGAAAATGGTATAATTGGTAAATCCCCTGGCCTGGTGGACCTTGTGATCGGCTCCGCGGAACTGCCCGTCACTGTCCATAAACAGGTTTGGAGCCAGGGCTGCATGATATAAAGAGGTATAAAAAATACGTCTTTCCTTTTCTGTTCCACCCTCAACTTCTATTTTTGAAAGGTACTGATTCCATTTGGTACGGGCCTGATCTCTAATGTTCTGAAAATCCCAACCTCCATTTTCCGATTCCAGATTCTTTCTTGCACCATCAACACTAACAGCGGATATTCCAACTTTTACCAGAATTTGTTCCTTTGCTGTGGTTGTAAAACTCACAAAACCCTTAATGTTTTTCCCTTCTGCTGTGGTGACTTTATTTACCAGGGTATCATTTACTGCTAAACCGAATTTCTTAAAGGACTTTGAAAACCGGGCATAAAAGTAGATATGTTTATCAACTGCCCATTTGGTGGTTATTGTGTATCCGCTTATTGTTGAGTCATTAACGTACTGAAGGCTTGAATTTACGATATGTCCGCGATGTTTCAGATCGATGATAAGATTGGAATTTACGGAGAAAGGGTAGGTATATCGGTGGAAACCTGTTCGCTCGGTGGCAGTTAATTCTGCAGTCACCTGGTAATCATCCAACAAAACCTTATAATACCCGGGAGATGCCTCCTCATTCTGATGGCTGAAAGTGGAACGGTATCCGGATTGAGGCTTATTTTCATCACCTGCAACAAACCTTACATCACCCACAGTAGGCATCAATAAAATATCACAAAACTCCGGCTCACCGGTTCCGCTAAGATGGGTATGACTAAACCCAAGGATTGTTTTATCCGAATAGTGGTATCCGGAAGAACCGTCCCAGTTCTCCATACGGGTATCCGGACTTAGCTGAACCATCCCATGCGGAAGTACCGCGCCGGGATAGGTGTGCCCATGATCGCCTGTTCCCATAAAAGGGTTCACCAGTTTAGTGAAATCGGTTGACTGAGCATGAACAGGCGAGTAACTAATAAGTATTGCATGAATAAAGAAAAGCAGGCCTGGAATTCTCCGGTTTCGCATTAAATAATCTTTTTTCAGTTTGGGTAATTTTCCAAGGGGATACTTTTCAAAAATAGTATAGCTAAATGCCAAATACTTGTGAAATATTGGATAAAGCACATTAAATATTGTTAATTTCTGTCGAAAATGCGACAGAAATTAAATAAACCAGTCCTAAAAATGGATCCCCCTTCTTTATCGATTGGTCCTCAGAATTAGAGATTAGTTTTAACTACCTCGTGGTAAAGTACGTGAAAGGCTGACTTGTCTGTGACCTGAAATAGTCAGCCCTTAACTCATCGAGCAAGAACTAGGTTGTGAGAAATAATCTCCAGGTCCAGTCAACCAGTGTATGAACGAGTATTGCGGCAATCAGGTTGTTCCCGCTCTTGCGGTATGCCCAACCATACCCCACTCCGGCAACTGCGGCTAATGATACATAGGTGATTTGCGTGGACAACGTATTCACATTATTCCAGTGCATGAGTCCAAAAGCCAACGAGGATATAACTAATGGGATCCATTTCTTTGAAAACATCTTCTCCATTCCGCCAAGCAAAATACCTCTGAAAAAGAGTTCTTCAGGCAAAGCAACTGTTAGAAAGAGTCCTATAAACTGAAAGATTAATTTAGGAATATTGTATGACTGTGGAATTGAGAAGGTCAAAAAGCCCGTTAACAGTCCCGGTGGAACTACAAATGCCATGATTAAAACCATTGAGATTCCGACAATGCGGAAATCCTTTAATTTAGGGACAAGATTATATCCGATTCCGGCACCCCGGTATCCATTCCAGCCGATAATAGCGATAACAGAAAGTGCAACCGAGAACCAGGCGTAAGAATCACTGCCTGCGGGAAGCATCCCCATGTACCAACGGAGGTCAAACGGAATCCAGAGGACCATCCAAAGCAATAAATCGGTCCATGTAAGGATAAATTCCTGCTCCTTTGCCTGCTTTAAAATCCCCAATACCGCAAAAACAATCACTGAAAAAATCACTGAAAAATAAGGATCGAATTTAAACAATAATACTCCGGGCAGCACAAATAAGAGAGATATGGTGCCAGCAACGTAATAGTGTGAATTCGGATCACGGTGTAACCAATCATTAAACCTACTAAATGCTTTAACAGAACCCAGAGCAAGCATTATTCCCATAAGAGGCGCAAGGCTTAAAACGTTGGCAATTATTGAAATCATGCTATTTTTCGAATCAGATGCCGAGATACCATAAATTAAACCGACTCCAAGAAGTGTCCAGAGAATCCAGAGAATTACAAATCTATTTTTCATATGTTAATAATTTGATTTTTAATTATTTATTTTCAACCTCCAGTTTAAAATCCTCAAAAATAACAGTTGAGATTTTCTGATCATTGGCGCCACCGGCAAGGCCGATATCCATTTTTTTGGCCAGGCCGGGGATATCTCCCGATTCGCGCGAGATGATCCAGGTTTTTCCATCAAAGCTATAATATCCCGAGAAACGGTTTCCGTGCCGCAAAAGTTTCAGCCAAACCGGCAAGGGTTTATCAACGCCGTAATTTTTACTCTTCGTGTTGTGCATACACCCATCCCCAAATTCGTCCCATTCAGCTCCACATCGCTTGGTGGTTGAGAATAAAAGAAAGGATCCCAGCGTAGTGCTTTTGGAACTATTACTCTTTGACATGTCATTCCGCGTAAAAATGCCGGCGCGAAACCATTCGCTAATCCCTTCGCTGAAGCCAACCACTTTTACGGTAGCTACAAAATTTCCTTCAACAGCCTCTTTGAGATAAACAGCTCCGTATGAATCTTCGGCATGAAGAAAATCGGTTCCGGCAGCTGTGATTTCAAAATGATTCTTCCGGATCTCGTAGTTGAAGTTGCACGGTTTGGCAGTAGCGGAGCAATAGATTAAAAATGGGGCATTTGCAACATCCACAACCTTAACCGGATAGACATGAATCTGAAGTGGAGGCTGATTGGCGACAGCTACCTTGTGAATACCCCCTTCTGACAGCCATGAGAAGTGAATCTGAGCTGTTTCATTCTCCTTAAAACAAGACTCCTTCACCGCAACAGATTTTCCATCAACCAAAAGTTCAATCTTGCGGGTGATTTTTTCTGCACGCACATTCTGAGCTTCAACAGTTACACGAAGGGAATCTCCGACGGGAATCTCCGCTATCGGCGTCTTTAAATCCCTGTAAACCAAATAAAGAGGTTCTCCTGCGACAGTGACCTCCCGAGCCTCCGTTTTGCCTATCGCTACTGAGTGGTTTCCCGGATCATAAAAGGTGTATTTAAACTCAATTTTTCGTTTATTATTAGCAATGAAGGGAAGCCTCAGGGTTTGGACCACCTTCCCGTCAACATAAAGAAAGATATCCTCCATACCCGTAGAACCTTGGTTTGCAACCAATGCCGAGAGGGTTATATCACTCCCTGTCGTGAGTTGGCCTGCGGGTTCAACCTTTAAATTACTAAATGTCAGACTAACATTCCCTTCGATGATTTCCTCAGGATGATTAAGCGGCGCCTCTATGGTCCGGTTATTTTCATAAATATTATCCACCAGATAGCAGGCGCAAAGCTTCATCTCACCCTGTTTGAGGTTGTAATAAGTATTGTCGGTAACCCTCCATCCGGATGACATATTCTGAAAAAACAGCGCCACATTTTCGTTTGTCGCAGCGGGGTGGACATCATGAATGAGGTTATTGCGCACCACCGATCCGGGACTTAAACCATACACCGCAATGCCACCCTCGTCGTCCCGCTTCATGTTGGTAAACGAGACATGATTATATTCAGCAAGGTGGCTTCCGTCGCTGGTCTCCTCAATATTTGGCCACGAACCCAATGTGATGCCATAACTCCCCACGTTCGAAATGTAATTATGCGAAACCGTACTCCGCATTGCATTATAGGTTGAGATCCCTGTTGAAGCGATCGGGATGTTCGTTATTTTATTGTAAGATATCACATTATCACTCACCATATCGCTCCAGCTTTCAGGTTTCTGAACACCTGAGACATTGATTCCGCTCCCTTTTACATCATTGATCACATTTCGGCTAATCAGGTTGTGATAACTTCCCAATCCGAACCGGATAGCAGTCTGGTTTACATTTTCAATGCTGTTTCCCAGGAGCTCACAATTTTTGGCATACTGAAAGGCTACTGTTCCTTTGCCACCCGATCGGGTATTCTCAAATCTGAGCTTGTAAAACCGTAGATTTCGCACCGGTTTTTCGCGTGTCCCCGATACATCGACGAGATTTTCCAACCTGGGAAATACCACTGATGCCTTGTTGGGATCACCCAGTTCCTCGCCAGGTATAAAACTGACGGTTTGAGTTTTGGAATTAAAATACCATTCCCCGGTTGTATCCATCAATGCCTCAATATTTTCCACAAAGTATTTTGGCTGGATGATCAGCATTTCAGGCGAAGGTTGTTTTAGCCAGGCGGTGCGACTTCTGACATCAACTTTTGAGAGACTCGTATGAATACCTCCCCACCTTACAGTCATATGAATCCTGTTCGGTTCCATATCGTTCCATGATTTAAGGTCGCCTGCCTTAAATTTAAAGGAGGCAGAGTCAGAGGGTTGACCATCGGTCAGGAAAAAGCCTGTATTTGGATTTCTGGCCAGGGTCAGCCGTTTGCCGTTTGCATACAATTCGTTGAGTTCAGTCAGCTTTATAACGGCACTCCAAATTCCGTTTTTCTTTTTCTCCCATCCGGTGATTTTCTCGCCCCCTGAAATAACAGGATTCTCCCCGGGGTAGGCCGCATAGGTAACAAAGCAATCTTTGAGTTCATGGTATTCAAAGGCACCGGTGGGAAGATCAGTCTCAACCCGTTCGCCACCATCGCCCGAAGAAAAAGCAAGCGGGGCTTCGAGGGAATATATCCCCTCACGAATCAGGACTAGAATATCACGACCAGCACCATATTGATGCGGAGTGCCGATAAACCGTTTATCGACAGCCTTTTTCTTGAATTTAAAAACCTGTTCCTTCAGTTTACTTACTCCCCTTTTTGCACGGTCAATTGTCGCAAAGGGGCCGTCTGTTAAACTCTGGTTTGGAGTTGATAAGGTCCCTGACCAGTTATCGTTTCCTGACGGGGAGACATAGTAATCGGCGGTTGTCCCCGTGAGGGTAAATTCTGTTTTCTCAACACCTCTTACTAACCGACCCTGAGCGAATGCCGGATTATTCAAAAAAAGCTGAATGATCATCAGGATCAACCATGCGGCAGTAAAAACTGGTTTATAACTGGTTTTCATAGACTATTATTTTTTAACCCCATTAAACGTAAATAACAGAAATCTATTTACTTACGACCTTTAAAGATTTGGTTCTGGCTTTTCATACTCTTTAAATCCCAAACCGTTCATGCGCACCTCCCAGCACACCATGCGTATTGACTGAAACAAAGGCCAGAAACATGATTATGACTACAATTCCGGTAAGATAAAGCAACCATTTGTTCATCGGCATAACTGCAACCGGAGTGCCGGAAAATGGGGTAAGCTGCTTTGCTGCCAGCCAGAGAATAACCACCAGGTTGACCACATACAGTTGATGATTCGATGGGAACCTTCCTGCAAACACTCCCACCACAATGTAACTGACCAGAATATAAGCGGCCAGATAGGTGATAAACAACACCTGGATATCTTTCCGTGCAAAACCGGTTTTTGATTTTAAATATTTATAAACTCCGATAGCGGCAACTGAAAAAACAATCAATGTACTAAAAAGGGTGCTTAGCATCGCGGTAGTTTCAGGATTCACCGGATCTTTAATGCGTTCCAATAGAGTATTGTAACCCATTGAATCAATAAGATTTATAAAAGGGATACCTACAAAAACCAGCAACATGGCTATTTTTGATTCCCAACCTTCAGAAGGAGCGGTTTCTTCAGGCCACACAGAACTAAACACACTATATGCCATACCGATACCACCGAAGAATCCAATACTATACTCCATGATATTCCAGGTGTTAAAGGGAATTTCCAGACTCGCACCCAAAGTTTGGAGGAAATTTCCAAAGGCGAATCCAAAACCGGCTCCCAGGGCTGAATAGACTGAAACCCTCAAAGGTGATGTATAATTATTCCGTGCCATGTGCCACAATAACGCCAATCCCGCACCCAAACAAACCGACCAGGTTTCTTCCCTCGGTGGGGTCATGAGCCACTCAAGCTGGACCACAAACAGGTAATAACCAAGTACTCCACCGGCAATCATCTCTGCAAGAAGGGCGCCCCAATTGATTTTTCTCTCTTTTGAGGATTCAAGTGTCAATCCAACCAAACCACCGCCTAAAATTCCGTATAAACCACCAATTACGAAAAGCATCAGCAGTCCATAAAAAGCATTGGGGAAGTTGCTGCTTCGGCCATATCCGACAACCATCCCGTAGCTCATCATACCCCCCGCCCCCCAGCCAACTGCTGATGCCATGGCTACCGAGTAAATTTTGGAATACCAGTCTTTTCGTTTTGAAACAAGCACAAGGCCCAGAGCTCCGATGCCTCCGGCCCATGCTGCCCCCTGTTCGTGTCCGAACTGCCCCCGGATTGCCCATGCCGTGGCCAGAGTCATCGCCACGATTAAAATGCTAATTAGTTGGTTTTTCATATTTTGGATTGTTTGTAGTTATTTTAAAAAAGGAAAATTACAATAATTATAACATGTTATATAAGAAATTTTACCCCCGGAGCCATCGGCTCGATTAATCTTTTAACGACGGATTTTAATCCGTCGCCTCAGTAATCTGATACTAAAAAAAGAGTGCTTAATTAAATCTTGTAAAAACATATTTCTCACTTAATTTCAACTTGTCCTGTTGACCTGATATCTTGAGATGACGCTCCAACCATTAACATAAAAGTGCCGGGTTCTACGACAAACATTTTCTTGGTAACATCATAAAATGCCAGGTCTTTCGCAGGAAATACCAGTTCAATAGTTTCACTCTCATTAGGTTGAAGGGTAATCCGCTCAAAACTGACCAGCTGCTTTTCAGGTCGCAGAACACTTGACTTTTCCTGATGGGCATAGAGCTGAACGACCTCGTCACCCACGCGTTTACCGCTGTTTTTAATTGTGATTCTTGCGGTTACATTGCCTGATGCATCAACAGTTTTGGAGATAACCTCCAACTTGCCATAACTAAAGGTTGTATAACTAAGTCCGTAACCAAACGGAAAGAGCACCTCGCTGATCTTTGAATTATCCTTCACATGACTCCCGTACATATAAGTTCTCCCTTTGCGGATATCGTAGTCGCTGAACGACGGGAAATTTTCTGCCGATTTATAAAATGAGAGAGGTAATCTTCCTGCCGGATTGTAGTCTCCAAAAATCACATCTGCACTGGCGTTTCCACCCTCCTCACCATTATACCAGGTCTCCAGGATTGCGGGGACATTCGCTTTTAACCAGCTAACAGCCATGGTACTTCCGTTTTGAAGGATCACAATAGTCTTGGGATTGGCCTTGAAAACTGCCTTTACAAGATCTTCCTGGTCACCAGGAAGGTTTAGGTCCGGACGATCAACCCCCTCCTTTTCAACACTTTCATCAGTTCCCAGGACTACCACTGCAACATCCGCCTCCTGAGCTGCCTTGATGGCCGGAGCAAATTTATCCGGATTCATTGGGGCACCCCAAAGCTTCACTTCGGCATTATACCACTGTTGGGTATACTCCAGACAAAGATCATACTTCATTCCCTCCTCAACTTCAATCTTTGCCACATCAGATGATTTATTCCTGTTTAATGTCCTATCGGTGAGAAGTTTGTCGTTGATATACAATTTTATAGCATCATCAAATTCACCACCAATATAATACGGGCCGGAGCAAGGGGCAATAAATCCCCCTGTCCACCTGATTGAGTAATAGGTAGCCGGTATTCCTGCGGCCGGGGCACCTTTGCCAAACTTAAAATTGATGACCGTGTCCAGACGGGTCAGGACAGGTTCGCCCGAACAGTCTGTGTTGCTGAAATATTCCCCCTTTAAACCATGCTCTCCCGGATTTCCTCCGGCCGGAATCAAATATTTGGATGGAATAACCGGCAATGTAATTTTCACATCAGTACCTTTTACATAATGGACTCTTGTACTGTCCAGTTTATTTATTATCCCTTGAAGTGGAGAGATCGCATTAGAATATCCACCGGTATAACCTCCCAGTTCAGCGACTGCTGCAACAGGTCCGATCACAGCAACAGTCCGGATTTTATTTTTATCAAGAGGCAATAAATGACCCTCATTTTTAAGCATAACGATTGTTTTTCGGGCAGCTTCAAGTGCTACAGCCCGGTTCTCCTTGCCATCCACTACCGAATGGGGAATCTTGTTATATGGAACCATCTCAGGCGGATCGTACAATCCCAGTTTAAAGCGGGGAAGGAGAATCCGGTAAACAGCAGTGTCAATCGTTGCCTGAGAAACCAGTCCCATTTTAACAACCTCAGCAAGATGGTCCCGGAAGCAATCGCCACATTCAAGATCCATCCCGGCATTTAAAGCCAGGGCAATAGCTTCCTGAACATTGGCTACATATTTATGCCCCTCGTATAAATCCCGGATCCCGTTACAATCAGAAACAACATTCCCTTCATAACCCCACTCTCCGCGCAGGATGTCTGTCAGCAATTTTTTATTCCCAATACTTGGAACTTCGTTCAGACGATTATAGGAGGCCATGATCTGGAGAACTTTACCTTGCTGAACCAGGGTCTGATAAGGTCGCAGGTAGTACTCGTGCAGCAATTGATCATCAACATTGGATGATCCATTATGACGGCACCACTCTTCGTTATTGAGTGCAAAATGTTTGGGCCCTGCCGTAGATTTCAGATATCTGGGATCATCCCCCTGAAGCCCCTTCACAAAGGCGAGACCTAACTGAGAGGTGAGGTATGGATCCTCTCCGTAACACTCTTCCGTCCTTCCCCACCGTGGATCGCGTGCCATCTCAACCACCGGCGCCCAGAATGTAAGGGTGGCTTTGGGTACGTTGCTATTCACCCTGGCTCGCACCTCATCAGACATGGCATCAGCTAATTTGAGTATGATATTCCTGTCAAAGCTGGCGGCCTGGGCAATCGGCACTGGGAAAATAGTAGCAGCTTCCCCTTTAGGGACGCCGACACAATGGCCATCACCAGCACTACTCCAGAGAAAACCGGGAATTCCAAGTCGTGCAATCGGCGAAGAGATGCGTGAGCTCATCTGTAACAACTTCTCTTCCAACGTCATTTGAGACAGCAGATCTTTGACCCTCAATTTATAGGATTTGGTATAATCGAGGTAAATCGGTTTTTCCTGGGGCTGTTGGGCAAACAGGGTTAGCGTTTGAATTAAGATAATTAATAGGATGAGGGAAGCTTTAATTTGAAGGAAAGACTCTGCTTTTGAAAATGTTTTTCTTGCCACCAAGGCTCCAAGGCGCAAAGATGCACTAAGTCGATTATATATGGGAATACCTTCCTTTGAGTGTGTTTGTCCGGATGACATACCGCAGAATAAGAGAGAAATTTTCATTGTTTTTGCCATTTTCATTGACTAGAATTTCGGAAAATAATAGTTTTCAAAACTTTATATTTCGGTGCTCTGCACCTCAAGGTTTAAGATGATATTCCTACTACAAATATCGCGGTGCTCTGCACCTGTATAATATATGAAAGCTGCAGAGCAGCGAAATATTTGTAGAAAAGCATTAGTAAATCTGATTTTTAAGGTGCAGAGCACCGCAATATAATATTCAAAATGAACTAGTATATTAATTTAAAGACATTAACATTATGTATAACAATGTATTACATTGGTTCTTAAAATCATTCTCTGGAAAAATCTTATCATTGATCACCCAAATACCAGCACCTTATACCCTCAAAAATATCTTGTTTTTATACAGATAATAGAGGAATATCCACTCCGCAGCGATCATCCCTGAAACGATGATTACCTCTCCAAAACATCCACATGGAATGGCAATCGATCCCAAAAGAAATTTGGACGGGAGTTCAAAGTCGATTAGCTGGCCACCCAGGTAAATAGTTATGGAATTCAACCCAATGACCTTGAAAAACAGGATCCATTTGTTCCACAATTTCACATCGATGATAAAATAGAATAGCGAGAGTAACAGAAAGCTGATTCCTGCAGTTAGAAGGTCAAACGGAACAGTCCATATTTTCTTGATGATCGGGTAAACAGGGGAGAGTAAAAGTGCAACCAAAATCAATGAAGCCCCTGCAATCAGTAAAACAACCGTTTTCCTGGAGGGGATATATTTTTCACTGCGAAGGATAAATCCGGCAAATGTTCCCATCAACGTGACCGAAATCGCTGAGACAATACACAAAACACCTTCCGGATCGTACGTTTTATAGATTAATTTTCCCGGTAGCAAATGCTGGTCTAACCAGGCATTTATACTCCCATCGGGTGTAAAGGACCCTGCACCAAAACCTGGAACAGGCACCAAAAATTGAAGCATAGCTATTCCTGAAAGTATTCCGAGCAACCAGAATATCCTCGATTTTAATGTAGCTGTATTTATAACGATCAGGGATGCAAAGAAGTATCCAATTCCAATCTGAGATAAAACGCTGAGGTAGCGGATGTCCGAAAAGCCCTTCGCGAGTATTCCGTTATAGACCATTCCAAAGACCACGAGCAATACCATCCGTTGAAACACCTTTTTATAGAGCTCCTTCTTGGAAGTTCCCTTTTCCAGCTTACTGGTTAGCGCGAAGGGGATAGCCGCTCCTGAGATGAACATAAAAAGCGGGAAAATTAAATCTTCAAAGTGAAACCCTTCCCATTGGACATGGTGCATCTGGTTTGCAAGGATATTCACCCAATCCCAGCCCGTAGATTTTGATAACGCCCTGAGCAATTCCCCTCCCCCAATAATCCAAAGCATATCAAACCCTCGCAGGGTATCCAGAGAATTTAGTCTTGGTTTCACGTTCGGTTTTATTGTTGTTTCCATATTTTTTAAATAAAATAAATTCATTATTTATGTTTAGCATTTCTTAAGAAATCTGACCTAAAGGAAATTCTCCTTAAGGATTAAAGGAATAAGATTCTCCCCATACTAAAGCGACTACCGGATACTTTGATCGCTTCAGATCGGCATAATTCAATTCCAGGTATTTGTCGTCGCCCCAGAAAGGAAGCCGGTCCCATACAGTATGGCCCAGTTCAATCTCATGACCTGGAACAACCAATGCCGGATTAAAACCTCTGACTATTCTGAAAATATCGGTTGTCCAGGCATTGGGCATCAGGATATCAACCTTATGATTTTTTGAAACCTGGTCAATCCATTCAAAATCACCCATCATCTCACCCTCGTTGATCTGATCACCGGTATGGGCAATGGTAATCCCCTCCGCCGTGGTAATCATCGAGACATTATTGATGGCAGAGGTGAGCTGGTGACCCGGGTAAATTATCACATCCAGTGTACGGTTGTCCTTCAGCGTGAGTTTCTGAACCTTTTCAGAAACCCTTTCAAGGTGAGTAATCCCCGGAAAGATAGGATCATTCTTCCAAACCTCTTCGGGTGTGATTACCGGTTTTCCTGAATTCAGAAAATTTTCAGCCACGGCCTTATCTGCATGGTCGTTATGCTTATGACTGATAAACAGCACATCACACTGCGTTACTAACCGATCAGTCTCTTCGGTCGTTAACGTAAAATCGGGTGATCCGGCTGTTGCGCCACGAACAAGGTCAAAGGCTATCGTCACTGATTTTGTCCGAACGATAAAACCCATGTTGTAGACCTTCCAGATCATCGCCCCTTTTTTCACGATGGTCTGCTCCAGATTCCTGATTAAATGATCAGTTTGACCATGAAAAAACTCCTGTGCAGGTTTCCGGAAGGCGGCATATTTTTCATGAAAGACGGCATCCATCAGCAGTTTTGCCATACTGCGTTCGCGCCCCTCGTGGATCACCGGAGGATAAACGGACAGAAGAGCCTGAACCGAATCGAGAAACACCTTTGCCTGACGATCGAGATAATCATTATCCTTCTGACTTAACTGAGGATCGGGAAGACCACCGCCACCGGGAGTCAGGGCCATCTGGGCAATGGCTCTCCCGCCACCTGAAAATCCCAGAAAAAACAAACCAAAAATGCAAAGGATTATTTTCATATACAGCCTTATTTTCGCGTTTTTAAACGAAGCTCTTTTAGCGTCGCATTGAGCAACGAAAAGGGATAGAGCACATTATGCACCTTTTCAACCAGCAATTCTTTTTGTAAAGTAAAGGATGATTTTAGCCTGATATCCTTCGAGGAAGCCCCAATCCAAACTTCATATATTCCGGGTTCTGCCATCCAGGCAGACTTCCCTGTCCAAAAAGAGGCGATCGAATGGGCATCAAGTTCGAAAGAAAGTTTCTGGCTCTCTCCGGGTTGTAACAGCTTAGTCTTGGCAAATCCTTTAAGTTCCTGAACCGGCTTTTCAATACCGGATTCGGGAGCCGACAAATAGAGCTGAACCACTTCCTTCCCCGCAACCTTTCCACTGTTTTTGATAATAGCCTCAGCCTTCAGAGTCCCATTGAATGTAGTGGCGCTTAATTTTAAATCCGAAAAATCAAACGTTGTATAGGAGAGACCGTAACCAAATTCATAGGAGGTCGGGACCTTAAAAGAGTCGTAATACCGGTAACCCACATAAATCCCTTCCTTGTAAAGCACCGGAATCACATTGACTTTAGCAGTCTCTGTATCTCCTTTGAAATTAGCCGTAGAGGGGTCGTCTTCATATTTCACGGGAAACGAAACCGGCAATTTACCCGAAGGGTTAACTTTCCCGCTGAGCACATCAGCCACCGCATTGCCACCTTGCTGTCCGGTTTGCCAAACATTCAAAATCGCATCCGGAAGATCGCTCCAGCTTGATGTTTCAAACGTGCCACCCACATTGAGAATCACCACCACCTTTTTCGCTGCAGAATGATAAAGCTCACAGACATTCCGGATAAGCTCCTGCTCCGTCTTCTCAAGTGGAAGATAACCGTTATCGTGCCCCTCACCACCACTTCGCCCGATAGTTATGATTGCGATATCAGATCCGGCAACCTGTTGCGCAATAATAGGCTTTGAAATGTTAAGCTCTGTATGAAAAGGAATTACGCGTCTGCTAAAGTAGTCAGTAACCTTATTATTATTGACCAGAATAGTATCCACAAATTCTGAATAGGTATCTTCGAGGTATTTAACAACCTGATAACCGCCTTTTTTGATCCCTTCATTAACCGTGACGGAATGTTTCGGTTTCGATTCACCACTTCCAGATCCGCTTGCCACAAAGAAATAGGAGCCTTTGCTAAACAGAGCAACCGTTTTGATACCGAAGCTAAAAGGAAGTGTCGAACCACTATTTTTGAGTAACACAATCGCCTCACCGGCAGCGACTCTTGAAAGTGAATCATGGGCAACCTTGTCAAATTTCAGTGAAGGTTTATATCCTTTTGAGCGGGGAGTTTTCAGCTTAAATCTCAAAACATGCTCAACACTCTTATCGAGATCAGCCTCATCCACCATTTTATTTTTCAGGGCAGCTTTAAGTTGCTCCCGTTCGGTGTTGCTGCCACTCATCAGCAGGTTACTGCCGCCTCTTAATTTAGCCACCGCATCTCCCAAACCATCCCAGTCAGTCATAAATACACCTTCGAAACCCCACTCATCACGTACAATTGTCTTGAGCAATTCCGGATTTTCGGAGGTATAATAGCCGTTGAGTTTATTGTAAGAGGTCATGATTGACCAGGGATGGCTCTCTTTTACAGCGATTTCAAATCCCCGAAGGTAAATCTCACGCAACGCGCGCTGACTGATGATTGCATCATAACTCCGGCGGTCATTCTCCTGATTATTTGCGGCAAAATGTTTTATCGATGTCCCGACTCCCTGCGACTGAACCCCGCGCACATACGCCGCTGCCATTTTTCCCGAGAGCAGGGGGTCCTCCGAAAAATATTCGAAGTTGCGTCCACACATTGGGTTGCGCTGAATATTTAGCCCGGGCTCGAGCATAATGTCGACATTTGACTCTAACACTTCGTTTCCGATTGCCTCGCCCACCTTTTCGATTAAAGGGGTATTCCATGTTGCGGCCATCGCTGTTTCACTGGGGAAAGCGGTGTACCGAACCTCCTGAGCAGAATCTTTTGGATTGGGACATGCAATGGTGACACCCCCCATAACAGTCGATTTGATTCCCAGCCGGGGAATTCCCCACACATAGCCATCTGCCGTTGGGGTGAATAGTGCATTGTGATTTAACGTGGTATTGTCCTCGATGGTGATACCCGATTTAGGATCATAAACCGGCACACCCGGGGGGGGAGTTTTTCCATCTCCAACACCAACAGTCAATGCGATTTTCTCATCAAGTGTAAGCCGGGAGATCACTTCACGCAATTTACCGTCCTTAAGTTGCGGAGCTTTATCCGTCCCGCAACTTAAGAACAGAAATTGAGTTAGAACAAAAAGCAACAGATTTATTATCTGAACCCGACTTTTCGTCATGAGTAATTATTTTTTGTGCTGGCTAAGCTCATCCATGGTGAAGTTCGGATACATGACATCATGCACAATTTCAACAATTTGGTCCTGGGGCAGATTAAATGATCCTTTTAGCCGGATATCTTTTGATGATGCCCCTATCCGGATCTGATAATCACCATAATCGGCTACCCATGCACTGTTCCCGCTTTGGAAAGAGGCGAGTGATCGCTTATTGAGTTCAAAGGAGAGTGTTTCCATCTCTCCTGGTTTAAGTAATTGGGTTTTAGCAAACCCTTTAAGCTCCTGCGAAGGCTTCTCTGCTCCGGAAGTTGGTGCAGAAAGGTATAGTTCAACAACTTCTTTTCCAGGGAGCGCTCCGGTATTTTTTATTTGAACGGTTACAGTGATTAAATCGGCAAAAACTTTTGCGCTAAGTTTCAGGTTTGAGTAATCGAAGGTTGTATAGGATAAACCATAGCCGAATTCGTATGAAGTTGGGACATTAAAGGTATCGTAAAAGCGGTAACCGACATAGATCCCCTCTTTATAGAACGAATTAACAGGGTTATCTGCAGGTTCTCCGGGAAAGGTCTTAGCCGACGAAACATCTTCTACCTTCATAAAGAAAGAATCAGGAAGCTTCCCGGAAGGATTAACTGCTCCTTTTAAAACATCAGCAATCGCATATCCACCTTCCTGTCCGGGCTGCCATGCTACAAGTATTGCATCGGGAAAATTTTTCCAGCTTGCTGTTTCGCAAACACCGCCAATATTAAGTACCACAACAACTCTTTTACCTGCAGCATGATATGTTTCACATACGTTTCGTACCAGGCTAAGTTCTGCCTCTGAAGTCGGTAAATAACCATTGTCATAACCCTCGCCACCGCTACGACCAAGTGTGATAACGGCAATATCCGAATTAGCCACTTGTTTTTTAATCTGATCCTGGGTTATTGCCATCTCATCATGAAAAGGGATCAGTCTCTTTTTAAAATGGCCGGGAGCCTTACCGTCCTTTATCCCATTATTAGCCAGCATGACGGGATTATTGAAATAATCAGGAACAAGGTTCTGCTCCATAATACTGGCATTAAAAGCAGTATACGAATCTTCCAGCTCTTTCAAGACCTGATATCCCGCATCTTTAAGTCCCTCATTTACAGAAATTGCATATTTGTTACTCCTGATTCCTCCGCTTCCCGTTCCTGCTTCGATGAGGTAATAGGATATTTTTCCAAAAACTGCAACACTTTTTACACCCTTAAAAGGGAGTGTGTTTTTCTCATTTTTAAGCAGAACCAGTCCCTCGCCGGCGGCCTCTCTGGCGATCCTGGCATGCGCTTCGAGATCTGGTTTTTGCGATGGGATATATCCCTTTGCCCGCGGAGAGTTGAGCTTTAGTTCCATATTATATACCAGGTTCTTATTCAGCGTACTTTCGTCCAGTGTTTTATTTTTGAGGGCTTCTGTCAATTCCTTAACCTCATCCTTACTTCCGCCCATGAGCATATTATTCCCGGCTCTTACCTTAGCCACAGCGCTGCCATATCCATCAAAATCGGTCATGAAAACGCCTTTAAATCCCCACTCCTGACGGACAATATCATTTAAAAGTTCAGGCGTTTCTGCGGTATAATAGCCATTGACCTTGTTGTATGAGGTCATAATTGCTTTGGGCTGACCCTCCTTAACGGCAATTTCAAATCCTCGCAGGTAGATCTCGCGTAAGGCTCTTTGGCTGATCACTGCATTATAGGATCTCCTGTTGGTCTCCTGGTTGTTGGCCAGGAAATGTTTTAACGTTGCTCCAACACCATTTGATTGTACTCCTCTTACCATTGCCCCGGCCAATTTGCCGGAAAGCAGCGGATCTTCTGAATAATACTCAAAATTACGTCCGCATTTAGGGTTGCGATGAAGATTCAGTGCTGGCATCAACACTACATCATAGTCATATTCCAGAACCTCGTTTCCAAAAGCGCGGCCAACTTTCTCGATCAGATCAAGGTTCCAGGTTGCAGCAAGGCATGTTGAAGTTGGGAAAGCGGTCGTATAAGAATACTCCGTTGCTCCTGCCGGATGGGGATCCCGGTTAACGCCTGAGGGTCCATCAGTAAGAGCTGAAGAGGTAATACCTAACCGTGGAATGACCATCTTCGAATTCTGGTTGGCAATGATAATGCCTGTCCCTTGTTCGGTGGTCTTTGATTCAGTGGCAGGTAAGAATTTCCCGTCTCCGACCGACATCCCGATCTTTTCATCGGGGGTCATGGCCGCAATCACATTTTCTATTTTATTTTGTCCTAACTGGGGTAATCGGTTATTCGTACACGCTTGAATTAACAATTGCGTGGTAACCAGAGTGAAAACCCCGATAAGAAGATCTTTTATTTTCATTTTATTTGTATTTAACGTGTTATCCTTTTTTTAGGTCGGTGAGAAATTAAATCAATTTTCAACTTTATTGTGTATTACCTGGAATTATTAATTGATTATCATTGAATTACATTCCATCCATCAACCTTTAATGCTGCGGATTTCTCACCCTGATCTTTTTTATTAAATCTAACGTTGATCGCTTTTGATTCCCCGGGAAATAGTGAAAAATAGTTCTCGCCCCAATAAGCCGGTGTTATTTCATCGCCACCCTCTTTGGTTAATGCCAGGTGAACCATAAACGCAAGGCTTCTTCCAGGATTTCTAACCGTTACAACTCCTTTAATTTCAGAACTATCCTGCTGAATAACAAAAGATTTTTCAAGTTCAACTTTAGGAAGCTTTTCCAGTTCAGTGAAATCAGCCACCGATTTTGGTTTTGCCACGAACAAATCCCAATCGAAACCAAGAGGGCTTTTAGTATCCACACGGGTTCCCTGAACATCCTTAACTGTTGAAAGCCAATAGAAGTTATCCGTTATCTCGTTCCCGGAACCATCCTCCAGTTTCAATCTCAGAAAATGGGTTTTACTCAGCCCTGCCGGAAATAAAATTTTAAAAGCTTCGGTTTTCCCATCAGGAGCAACGGTTACGACTGCTGATTTGGAAAATTTCTCCTTTAAATCGAAGTTGAAAATTTTCGCAGTAACCTTCAGGTCTTTAAAATCCTCGTACTTGCTGTTGACCACATAGATCGAATTATCATCATACGAGTATTGCACGTGCAAAGGTTCGCACGCTTTCTTAGCCCCGTAATAGGCACCGCCGACATTGAGGTACCAGTCGACATACTGCCAGCTGTAAACCGCAGGCCAGGCAGCATCATATTTCCAGGTTGTGATACCAAGCGCTTCATATTTGTTGCGCGCATAAGCCTCGAACATTCCGCGCGCACTTTCGTAATTCAGCGCCATACCTTTGGTGCAAAGATCGACTATACCCTTTGCCTTTCCATACCGCTTGTCCAGTGCTTGAAGACCGGCTGTGAAATAATCTGTTCCCTGGAGCACTGTATGAAAAGAGAATGTTTCATTATTAATTGGCCACAGTGACTTTTCAGGAAGCATTTTGCGCATACTTTCATAGGGTGCAAATACCCCACCGATTCCCCCCGACTGTGCAAATCCCCAGGCTCCATCCTCTTTATGGGTATAATAATGGGAAGGATTTGCATAAGACCACAATTCTAAAGTCCCGGTGCGTGTACCTCCGGTTTTAAACCTATCCTCTATATTAAAAGCCCCGGAATGTGGCTGATAAGTTCGTTGAGGGGTATATTTGGCAACGAGTTGCTTGTAGTTTTTATCCAGATTTTCGGTCGGGAATGTCTCATCATGACCAAGGAAGTGGATCAGGCTTGGATGGTTACGGATACGCAGCAACATATCTTCAATAATATTGATAGCCAGTTTTTCATCGGGAAGGTTTCGTCCGAAGAATTGCTGGATCACCAGGATACCGTTTTCATCGCAGAGGTTGTAGAACTCATCCGTTTCACGAATGGAGAAACCTTCAGATCTTAAGGCATTAAATCCTGCTTCCTTTGCATATTGAATAAGTCCTGAATAACGATCATGAGACAACCTAAGCAGCATATCACTCGTCATCCAGGCGCCACCACGGATCAGTATATTTTTACCGTTAACCTGGTAGCCACGCCATCCATCTTTGTTGATATAGGTAGAAACCTCCCGAATTCCAAACCTCACATTTTCAACCGCCGAAAGATTCCCCTCAGTCATAAAGGTGAGTTTTAGATTGTATAATTCCTGTGTGCCCACGTTATGCGGCCACCAGATACGCGGATTTTCTATGTTAAGATCTGCAAATTCTGTGGGGGAAAATTCAACAACTTTTGATTCATGCGGAGCTAAAACAATGCTCTTTTCGATTTGAATATTTTCGATTACCCCAATAAGCTCACCCTTAACCTCATTTTCGCTCTTATTAATAACCGTTGCAGATATGGAAAGGTGGGCTTTCTGCAGGGACGGCAGATCCAGATCAGTAACCACGTACGGATTCCGGATCGAGACCGGACCGTCGGCTGAGATAAATACATCCTGCCATACTCCCATATTTAGATCAGGTGGTTGCGGATTATGGTCATCCCATCCAGTGGTTGCCTCCACCTGTTTGGTGTAGTATTTGAGATCCGCAATTCTTCCCGGCCCAAAAACCTCAATTGCAAGGCTATTCTCTGAACCCGGATTTACCCATTCATTAATATCGAACTCAAAGCGCCGGAACATTCCGACAACCTTTGAGGTATCGGCAACCTGATGGCCATTTAGCCAAACATTAGCCTTGAGGTTAATGCCATCCAGATGTAATGTCAGGTATTGCTCCCTCCATTCGGCGGGAAGCTCAAAATTAGTCCGGTACCACCACGATGCGCGGAACGGACTCTCTTTTGGCATGGAGAGCCAGCTGCCTGAACGGTATCCGGGAATTTTTTTGAGGTTATCTCCATAAAACGGGTCGGGGTAAACTTTATTCTTGACCAAAGCTGCCAAAACAGTGGTGGGAACTGATGAAGAGTACCATTTCTCAGCCTGAAAATCAG
>CAIXCY010000024.1 GCA_903918045.1 uncultured Bacteroidia bacterium | reverse complement strand
TTGTCTCTCTGTGAGCTCAATTTTACAGAATATGATTTTGAAGATTTTGATGAGGAGAATACCTATCCGATGGACCGGATTAACAGTCAGCTTTACCAGATTAATAAAAACTTTGTGGCCGGCTTTGAGGGTGGAAAATATCATGAGCAGGAGCGGATTCCGCTGAAGGAATTAGTTGATAGAGAATAGGGGTACTGGCGGCTGGGAACTGACTGTTGGCTAATGGCTAGTAGCTGCTGGCTTCTGGCAACTGGCCACTGGGTTTAAGCGACGGTTGTTTGGCAAGCTGACTTTCATAATTATTCGGATTCGTTGTTATATTGGTTTTTATGGCTTCTACAGGAAGCAGGAAATTGCCAGGAGCAAGCTGCCAGTAGCATTTTCTTCCAAGGTGGCCAGTAGCCACAAGCTAGTTACTGGAAGCCCGCTGCACTTCTATGTTACCAAGCCGTTAAATCCACTGGTTTCCGGGTATATTTTCGTGCTTTTTGCCTATTTTTGTTGTGCAAAAAAAGAATATTCGGGCGCTAAAATGTTTCGTTTGGATAAGTATAAATTTTACTCATAATGCGGCTGGTAATTAGCAACCTGCTGCTGGCAGATGTTGCTGGAAGAGAGTGATGTTTTTTATACTGAGATAAAGAAGAAGATTCAATTGAGTCAGCTATTTAAGCTAGCCGCCAGTAGCCAGCAGCGATTCATTATCAATTAGTTGAACAGGAAGCTTTACTGCCTGCATATTTCGTTACAGAGCCAATACTATTGCATCAAAATAAATCGCTTATTGTATTAATAATCATATAGATCTATTTGTCATGGCAGAATTTATTTATCAAAAACCTTTTCCACTCGGAAAAGACACCACAAAGTACCGTTTACTTACCAAAGATTTTGTATCAACCCTTGAAGTTGATGGCCGCAAGATTCTGAAGGTTGCCCCTGAAGGTCTTGAATTATTGGCCAAGGAGGGATTTGCAGATGTCTCATTTTTCCTCAGGGAGGCACATCTCGAAAAGCTCGCCACCATTTTAAAAGATGATGAAGCAAGCGACAACGATATTTTTGTGGCGTACACCATGTTACTGAACCAGGTTGTCTCGGCGGAAGGTGAGTTGCCTACCTGCCAGGATACCGGAACTGCGATTGTTATCGGCAAAAAGGGGGAGAATGTCTGGACCGGAGGTGATGATGCCAAATCATTATCCAAAGGGATTTATGATACCTACCAGGATCGTAACCTGCGCTATTCACAGGTTGTCCCTTTCACGATGTTTGAAGAGAAAAATACCGGAAATAACCTTCCTGCCCAAATCGACCTTTATGCCACCGAAGGAAACAGTTACGAGTTTCTGTTTGTCACCAAAGGTGGGGGATCAGGAAATAAGACATTTCTTTATCAGCAGACCAAGTCATTGCTGAATGAGGAGAACCTTTCAAAATTTATTAAAGAGAAAATTAAGGATTTAGGAACCTCTGCCTGTCCGCCATATCATCTTGCTGTGGTTATTGGTGGTACCTCCGCTGAAGCAACACTTGCCACAGTGAAGAAAGCTTCTGCAGGTTACTTCGATCACCTTCCCACCGAAGGGAATGCCGGAGGTCAAGCCTTCAGGGATCTCGAATGGGAAGAGAAGATCACCAGGATTTGTCGCGAGAGTGGCATCGGTGCGCAGTTTGGCGGAAAGTATTTCGTTCACGATGTGCGGGTGATCCGTTTGCCGCGTCATGCTGCATCATGTCCCGTTGGCATTGGAGTAAGCTGCTCCGCCGATCGGAATATCAAGGGCAAGATTACCGAAGAGGGGATCTTTCTTGAAGAGTTGGAGCGCAATCCTGCCAAATTCCTCCCAAAGAGTGCACCGTTTATGCAACCCGCTGTGGATATCGACCTCGACCGTCCGATGGATGAGGTGCGCAAAGAACTTTCGAAGTACCCGGTTAAAACACGTCTTAATCTCAGAGGAACGCTTATCGTAGCCCGTGATATTGCCCATGCCCAGATTAAGGAGCTGATTGACGCGGGTAAACCAATGCCTGAATATTTCAAGAAACACCCGGTTTATTATGCCGGTCCGGCCAAAACACCCAAGGGGATGGCATCCGGAAGTTTTGGTCCTACCACTGCCGGTCGTATGGATAGTTATGTTGATCTTTTTCAGGAACTTGGCGGGTCAATGATTATGCTGGCGAAGGGTAACCGCTCGAAGCAGGTGACCGATGCCTGTAAAAAACATGGTGGTTTTTACCTGGGTTCAATCGGTGGACCGGCTGCGATCCTGGCAAAGGACAGTATTAAATCAGTGAAGGTTGTCGATTTTGAAGAGCTTGGAATGGAGGCTGTTCGTGAAATTTACGTTGAGAATTTCCCCGCTTTTATTATTGTGGACGATAAGGGGAATGATTTCTTTGCGGAGTTGAAATAGGTTGTTGAATATATTTCAGGAAGAAAAAAATGGCGATTCAATTTTTGGATCGCCATTTTTGATGATAAATTAATTTTATTCGGGATCTCTATCGGTTAATAATACGAAAAGATTGGGTTTTCGGGTTGCTTACCAGTCATCCGACACGAATACTAAAGCATGAACCAAAGGGTAGCAAACTATTAAATCCCAATTGATTTATAATATATGTGCGGTTTTGTGGTTTATGCACCGATCTTCCCATTATATAAATCGGAAATTGGAAAAATCAAATCATAATCATTCCAGTTTAAATTTCCATCAGTCAAAGAAAAGCTGGAGAATTTATTTTCATCCAAATATTTCTTAATTGTTGGATGTAGCGATTTTGTTAAAAAAGGTTTGAAATCAACAAGTCTTTCATTTCCATCGTTGAATATTATCCGAATTACATAATCTGATAAATATTTAGCAGAATCTATTTTCAACTTTTTTAATCCAGACAGGGAATCTTTATAGTCTACAATTATTCTCATTTAAGTCTTTTTGTAATTTTTTCAAACTCAACATCCTTATGATAAACAAAATAGCTAATCCATTTTTCAACTATTTTGTCAGCGTATTCTTCAAGAAAAACCTCGAAATCTTTTAGGTATTTCCCTTTTAGTGGTCGTCCTCCTGATATATTAGTAATCTTTATCTCTGAAATCTCGCCATTAACGATATAGAATTCTGCTTTACTTTCAAACTCACCTTTTTTCCCATGCACATGAATCGGTTCATGCTCACTTGAGTAGAAGAAAATAAGAATCCCTAAGTATTCGAATATTTTTGGCATTATCCGATTCTTTTAATTTTTTTTACTACCTCATTAATCTTTTCCCATTGGTCAAAAGGAACAATTACTGCGGTTTTGATACCTTTGTCATCGTGAATGAACTGGTAAATCCTCTTATTCCTTTTTCCTTATTCTCCAATGTGCCAATTTCAGGGAATTCTACAAGAATATCGAGAAAGCTATAAATATTTTTCACGAATGATTTAGCAGCGTTCTCTCCCCACTCAACCATCAGGTATTGTAAAATACGATCAAATTTTTTGTCTGCTCTATTTGTCCAAAGTATTACAGAAGCCATTTTTGATGCTTCTTAGTCATTTCTTCCTGAGAAATCAGATTTTCCTGATTTTCACTTTCTTCAAATGCTAAAAGGACTTCTTCCTGTTCATCTTTCGAAAGTCTGTTCCATAAATGTCCTTCCTGAACGTTTGATATTCGTTTTAGAATATCATAAAAATTGTTCAGAAGATTCTCATTGTCAATGCTGTCAATAAGTAGATGGAATTTATTTTTAAGTTCTATCGGGTTCATTTGATGCGCTTTTTACAAAGTTAGTCAAATTTTAGTTCATTTATTTACATCCTCTCCGGCACTTCGATCCCCAATAATAAAAAGCCGTTTTTGATGGTTTGTCCGATGGTTTTGGCAAGTAACAACCTGAATTTCCGGATCTCCTCATCAGGTTCATTCATAATGGTAAAATCGTGGTAATACTGGTTAAACTCCTTTACAAGTTCGTACACAAAATTAGCCACGAGCGCAGGACTATGATTTATACCAGCCTCTTTTACCACATCGGGAAAGGCGACCAGTATTTTGATCAATGAACTCTCCTTGTCATTCATCTCAATTTCTGAGATTTGAGTTGGAA
>CAIXCY010000023.1 GCA_903918045.1 uncultured Bacteroidia bacterium | reverse complement strand
TGCACCTTTAAGCATTTATTAACAGGTTTTATCCAATAGAATAAGAAATTGTCATATAAATAGTACCTATCAAATCGTTTAAAGAAAATTAATGTCCACAACTTTTTTATCTGATCCGCCATAATCCCGATTGTGGAAAGCAGTGGCGGGTTCAGGGTTTAATATGCTCCTAATAAAAATGACCTGTATTTTTCCCTCTATGTGCTGGATATTCGTTAACTTTATGAAATTAACATCGTAAAGTGATGACAGAATTTATCAGTAATGACCAGCTTAAGCTTGCATTTGATTTTGTTCAGTTTACAGGGAAGAATATTTTTCTTACGGGCAAAGCCGGAACAGGAAAAACAACATTTCTTCACAACCTAAAACGGCACTCTCCAAAAAGGATGGTTGTTGTTGCTCCTACCGGTGTTGCCGCAATAAATGCCGGTGGAGTTACTATTCACTCCTTCTTCCAAATGCCTTTCGGTCCTATTTTACCGGCTGATGTCAGCGGAAACGAAAATCCTGCAAGTGCCGGGAATATTCAAAGATTCAACCGCGAGAAAATTTCGATCATTAAGAGCCTCGACCTTCTCGTAATTGATGAGATTAGTATGGTCAGGGCCGACCTTCTTGATGGAGTCGATGCCGTTCTGCGGCGCTATAAAAATAAATATCAACCTTTTGGCGGTGTCCAATTATTAATGATTGGCGATATGCAACAGTTGGCTCCCGTCGTTAAGGATGAGGAATGGAGCTTGCTGAAACCATATTATGACTCTGCGTTCTTCTTTAGTAGCCTGGCATTAAAGAAGTCTGATTACATTAGTATTGAACTTACTCATATTTTTCGCCAGAAAGACGGAGAATTTATCAGATTACTAAATAATATCAGGGATAATAAAGCAGATCTGCAAACCCTGAATGAACTGAACCAGAGATCGAACAAATTTAACGAACTGCTAACTAATTTTGACAGAAACAATTCAACAGAACAAAAACAATATCCAACATATAACTAAAACAATATTTTAGAGCAGAACTCAGAACGTAACGACCATTTAAATATAAATACTCTTAGAGAACAATTGTTCCAGGATAACGTTTCTTTAAACCAGCCCAGTTAGTACTCAGCCCCTGCTTCCAATACCTTCAAACAATAATAAAACCAGTTTGATAACAAATATAAAAAAAGAGTTGACTAAATAGTTGAAAAACTAAACATTATGCAACTTGAAATTGAAAAAGAAAAGCAAATGAAACTCCTTAACATCGACTAGCAATTAGGACATACCGAGAAAAATTTATTCAAATGGCAGGAGGAAAACCTGAAATGATTTAGCCATTTCAAAATAAAAGTATCTGAATGTTTAAACTACATAGAAAATGATAAATCAGCATAAATTTATGAGAAGGAAGTGCACTTGCAGGAAGTTCTCGAATTTGAAAAATCTATTGACGAAAGATTTCAGCATGAGAAAATAGCAAGAAAAGAAATGGAATAGAGACTACTTTAACACGTGGAGGATAAATTTGTGATGCTGAAGAAGTCTTTAAATTAAGAATCGAGAAACAGATATGAAAGCATTGAACAGTTGAAGGGTAGTCTTGAAAGCGATATTCCCAGAATATAAGAGCTTATTGTTAATGAATGTGAAATTAGGTTGAAGAAAGACTTGGAAATTTAAAATAGAATTGACAATGAAATCAGGTAGTGCGTTGAAGCTATTGAATTGGAAAGGAAGCAAAGGGAAGAGACTGAGGAAGCTGTTTTGGATGTTATAAAGGAGATGACTCTTAAAATTAAAGCTGAAATTTAGGAAGAACATCTTGAAAGGTAATCTAATTTTGAGTCTTTACTTAACCTGCTTGAAGACAAATAGATCTATTAACTCTGATTATATTCTTGCAATATTCATTTTT